>JAYSOC010000466.1:0-8174 GCA_043723285.1 Ferruginibacter sp.
CCAGGCTGTTATCAGCGCATCAAGAAGAGGAAAAATAACATTGGAGGATGTATTCATCGGCCTTACCGGAAAAACTGTTAGAACCTAAACCTCACCCTACCCTCTCCACAAGTGGAGAGGGAGGACTAGAGAATAAAGTATTAGATAAAGTATACTAAATCTAAAAACAATGTTAATATATTGCATAATAAAAGATGAACAATGGTATGCCGATGAAGTGAGTGACACAACGATGATGACCATAGCTGTGTTTTAGTTTGGACAAAAAATAAAAACATAAATAAAAAACGATGGCTGCAAAAACAGACAATTTTCAAAGTCCAGATTATTTTAATGTGGATGAATTATTGAGTGAAGAACACAAGCTTATACGGGAGAGTGTGCGGAGTTATGTGAAGAAAGAGATTTCGCCTATTATTGAAGATTATGCGCAACGTGCGGAGTTTCCTCAACAAATAGTGAAGCAATTGGGCGACCTTGGTTGTTTTGGTCCTACAGTGCCTGAGCAATATGGTGGTGGTGGTTTGGATTATATTTCGTACGGGCTAATGATGCAGGAACTGGAACGTGGGGATAGTGGCGTGCGCTCTACTGCTAGTGTGCAAGGTTCGTTGGTAATGTTCCCAATTTATCAATATGGCAACGAGGCACAGCGTAATAAATATTTGCCAAAGCTAGCTAGTGGCGAATGGTTGGGTTGCTTTGGATTGACAGAGCCAAACCATGGTAGCGACCCTGCTGGCATGCTTACAAACTTTAAAGATAATGGCGATGATACAGTAACATTGAACGGTGCAAAAATGTGGATTAGCAATGCGCCTTTTAGCCAAGTGGCGGTAGTGTGGGCAAAAGATGATGCGGGGGATATACGTGGAATAATTGTGGAACGTGGTATGGAGGGTTTTACAACACCTACCACACATGGCAAGTGGAGCCTGCGTGCAAGTGCTACAGGCGAGCTTGTTTTTGATAATGTAAAAGTGCCTAAAGAAAATATTTTGCCAAATGTAAAGGGATTGAAAGGGCCGTTGGGTTGTTTAACTAAAGCACGCTATGGCATAGCATGGGGCGCTATTGGTGCCGCTATGGACTGCTACCACATTGCATTGGAGTATAGTAAAGAGCGTGTACAATTTGGCAAACCGATAGCAGGTTTTCAATTACAACAAAAAAAACTAGCAGAAATGGTGACTGAAATTACCAAAGCACAATTGCTTAATTGGAGACTCGGTGTGTTGATGAACGAAGGAAAAGTAACGCCACAGCAAGTGAGTATGTCTAAACGTAATGCATGCGAAGTGGCCACCAATATTTGTAGGGATGCACGCCAAATGCTAGGTGGAATGGGCATTACAGGCGAATACCCAGTAATGCGCCATATGATGAACCTTGAAAGTGTAATTACATATGAGGGTACACATGATATACATTTATTGATAACGGGAATGGATGTGACGGGGATAAATGCGTTTAAGTAGGCTAGCCAAAAAGCCCCTCCTATCCTCCCCGAAGGGGAGAGAAGCTTGGGAGATTAAGTATTAGATTAAATAATAGAATTAATAATTTATGAGTATAAAAAATGTAAGTGTAATCGGCGCAGGACAAATGGGTAACGGGATAGCGCATGTATTTGCGCATGCTGGTTTTAAAGTAACCTTGATAGATGTAAATGCAGAGCAGCTGGCAAAAGCTATTGCAACTATTGGTAAAAATTTTGACAGACAAATTGCAAAAGCTACCCTTACTGAAGATGTTAAAAAAAATGCGCTAGATAATATTACTACTGCTACAGATTTAGTAACTGGAGTAAAAGATGCACAACTTATAGTGGAAGCTGCAACTGAAAGTATAGATTTAAAATTAAAAATATTTAAAGCTATAGATGAGGCTGCACCAGCAGGTTGTATTTTGGCAAGCAACACATCTTCTATTTCTATTACAAAAATAGCAGCTGCTACCAAGCGCCCAGAAGATGTAATAGGTATGCATTTTATGAACCCTGTACCAGTAATGAAATTGGTAGAAATTATAAATGGATATGCCACAAAAAAAGATATTACGGATACAATAGTTGAATTATGTAAAACTTTAGGCAAAGTACCATGTGTGGTAAATGATTACCCAGGCTTTGTAGCTAATAGAATTTTAATGCCGATGATAAATGAAGCGATAAGTACATTGTTTGAAGGCGTGGCAGGTGTAGCAGAAATAGATACTGTAATGAAATTGGGTATGGCACATCCAATGGGACCTTTGCAATTAGCCGATTTTATTGGGCTCGATACTTGCCTCTCTATTTTAAAAGTATTGCATGATGGTTTTGGAAATCCTAAATATGCGCCATGCCCATTATTGGCAAATATGGTGATGGCTGGTAAACTTGGAATAAAAACGGGAGAAGGTTTTTATACATATACTGCGGGGAGTAAGGATTTGGTGGTGAGTGAGGGGTTTAGAAAATAGATATAGACTAAAGTTTCTGTTAAAATAAACGCCGCTTGTTTTTTAAGCGGCATTATTATTTCTGTAAAAAAATTATTTAAAATCAACTACTTCGTAGCCAACACCATCACTAAACTCTTTGGAATCTACTTCGGCATAATACACGCCATCTAAATAATAATATTCGTTACCATCAATATTCTCTACGTCGTAGCCATCAGGTAGTGCATCTACAACTGCACCTACAGGAGGATCTACCACCACATAATCGTTTGAAGATTTCACATAGTAAGTACCGTAGTAATAATAATATCTACGAGGGCCGATTGCAACAGGTCTATAACCTATTGGCAATACGTTTATTCTTAAGCCATGTGCTGGGCGTACGACTACATAATTATTATAACGTTGTGTATAATAAATGCCATTGCGATGGTAGTAATTATATCCTCTTCTGCCAGAAATAAAGACAACCCCTGCAGGGCGTACGTTTACAGATACTCCCCACCTAGGTAATGTATTATACTTATAATGTGCATGGCGAACAACTACTCTATGATAAGGTCTTTGAACTATTACTACCCTACCACGCTTGGGTTGCGCTTGTGCGATATTTGTTAGTGATAATGATGTAATAATGAGTAAGAAAACGAGTGTTACTTGATTTGTGACTTTCAAAGCGCTATTTTTATTATTAACTTATAAAAAGTAAGACTCAACTAAAAGCTAGAAGTTTAATGGGGCTATATCTCTAATACAAAAATCAATCAATTTCATTATTGATAAAAACTAACTTGCGTAAAATAATTTTAGCATGCTTAATGTTGCCATCATCGGCTTTGGATTATCAGGAAGATATTTACAAGCACCTTTCATTGAAACAAATTCTAATTTTAATCTTACTACAATTGTTTCTGTAAATCAGAATCCAAAAGATTATTACCCAAATGTAATTGTTGCAAAAAGTATAAATGAAGTATTGGCCGATGCAACAATAGATATGGTAAGTATTTGTTCGCCTAACGAAACACATTATGCATATACAAAACTTGCTCTACAAGCGGGTAAACATGTACTCGTAGAAAAACCATTTACTGCTACAAGTAAAGAGGCAGAGGAATTAATTTCCTTAGCAAAAACACAACATAAAATTTTAACGGTTTTTCAAAATAGAAGATTTGACAGTGATTTTTTAACGGTAAAAAAATTGATTAAAGAAAATAGATTGGGGGAAATATTAAATTTTGAGATTCATTTTAATCGTTTTAAACCCGCATTGAATGTGAAAAAATGGAAAGAAATAAATACTTCAATTAGTGGTGTATTATACGATTTGGGTGCACATATCATTGACCAAGCTATTGCGCTTTTTGGTGTACCAAAAAATGTGTGGGGAAAAACATTTACACAAAGAGAGCATTCAAATATTGATGATGCATTTGATATACAATTGGATTATGGAAAATTAAAAGTAACACTACGCTCAAGTTTAATGGTGAGAGAAAATAGCCCAAGGTACATTATTCATGGCAGCACTGGCTCGTTCGTGAAATATGGAATGGATGTGCAAGAAGATCATTTAAAAGCAGGTAAAATGCTTATGGATACTGACTTTGGCTTAGAGCCTGCTACACAATTTGGAACGCTTTACACAGAAAAAGGCGGGGCGCCATTTACAGAAAAAATAGAAACAGAAAAAGGGAATTGGGCAATGTTGTTTCAAAATGTGTATGATGCAATAGTGAATAATGAAACTTTATTTGTAAAACCTGAAGAAGTTTTAGAACAAATTAAAATTATGGAGATAGTGAAAAATAAAAAATGAATTGAATTATTTTTTAAATAAAATAACCCAATTCATTTAGTTAATATAAAAAAGTGTTTTTTTATTCGTTAACCGCTTTAACTCTTTCCATCTTCAACTCTACCACATTTGCTCCCATATGACATTGTCCATTGAATGAAGCAGTAGGTTCTATTTGTAATTTGCCTGCGTACAAATCCCCATCTACAACAGCTTTGCCGTGTAAGTACAATAAGTCATCGATTTTTATTTTACCTTTCACTGTTCCTAATATATCTGCTTGCTTGCCATAAATATCACCTTCTACTGCTCCATTTGCTCCAATGATTACTTTGGCTTTAGCATCTAGGTTTCCAATTAGTTTGCCATCGATACGTATATCGCCATTGCTTTCTAGATTGCCAACAATAGTAGTACCTGCTCCAATTATTGTAATAGAATTGGCTGGCATTTCATCAATAGATGATTTAGATTTTGACTTAAACATAATCTATAGTTTTTATTTGTTTATAAGAATAATAGCTAGTAAAAATATGGAATTTCTTTTTATATAGAAAATGAACGCTCTTTATATTTGAAAGCAGTTTAACATTTCACCTTTGCAATTATACTTAAACTGCTATTATACTTTGCTATAACGGCATTTTTGTTTTTTTAATATGAGCAGATGTTCTTTTTTTTAATTTTCTTTGTAAAATATTGATATTGGTTATAAAAATTGGATATTTTTTTTGCCCTTATTAATAAAACTGATAAGATGAACTATTTCAAATTAAAATACAGCTTCTTCTTTTTAATTATTGCATTCATAAATTGCAATAGTATAAATCCTACAGCAAAAAAACTGAGTGTTCCATTTTTATCGGCATCGCTTCAAAATATTATTCCTAAGCCGGCAGAAGTTACTGTTACTGGTTTTGCTTTTGAATTAACAAAAGAAACAACCATTTTTTTAAATGATACTACGCCTGAGTTATTAAAACTTGGAAAATATCTTTCAAACAAATTAAAACCTGCTTCTGGTTTTCCATTAAAAGTAGCTCTTGCAACAGATGAACATACTGCAGGAAATATTTATTTTTCTTTGGGTGCAATAGATAGTACAACAAATGCAGAAGCTTACGAACTTGATATTTCGGAAGATTCAATTTCGTTAAAAGCAAATACATCAGCTGGTTTGTTTAGGGGTATGCAAACGCTTAGACAATTATTTCCTGTAGAAATAGAAGCAGATAGCTTACAACAACTAACCTGGCAAATACCAACAGGAAAAATAAAAGATTACCCTGCATACGAAATGCGTGGAGCAATGCTTGATATAGCCCGTCATTTTTTTGGCGTAAAAGATATTAAACGATACATCGATTTAATTTCGTTTTATAAAATGAATGTATTGCATTTGCATTTATCGGACGACCAAGGCTGGAGAATAGAAATAAAAAAATGGCCAAAGCTTACAACCCATGGTGGTAAAACAAAAGTAGGTGGCGGCAAAGGTGGTTATTTAACACAAGAGCAATACAAAGAAATTGTACAATACGCAAGTGAAAAATACATAACCATTATTCCGGAAATAGATATGCCAGGTCATACAAATGCAGCATTAGCATCGTATCCATTTTTAAATTGTGATATAAATAACCCGAAACCAAAAGTGTATACTGGTATGCAAGTTGGTTTTAGTACACTTTGTACAAGCAACGAAAAAGTATATGCTTTTATAGATGATGTAATTGGAGAAATTGCTGCTATTACTCCTGGTAAATATTTTCACATTGGTGGCGATGAAAGCCAAGCTACCAACATAAAAGATTATGTAAAATTTATAAACCGAGTACAAGGCATTGTAAAAAAATATGGTAAACAAACAATAGGTTGGGATGAAATTGCTCTATCAACTTTGCAACCAAACAGCATTGCGCAACATTGGGATAATTTATCTAATCCTGTATTAGCAGTAAAACAAAGTGCTAAAATATTAATGTCGCCGGCAAAAAAAGCTTACATAGATATGAAATATAATGCCAGTACAAAAATTGGATTGGTATGGGCTGGTTATACCGATGTAGATGATGCGTATAATTGGAACCCCGCTACTTTTATTAAAGGAATTACTAAAGAAAATATAATTGGCATTGAAGCGCCCTTGTGGACAGAAACGGTGAAGAACATTAAGGATATTGAGTTTATGGCTTTCCCTCGCATACCTGGCTATGCAGAAATTGGTTGGTCGCAAGAGGCTACAAGAAACTGGAATGAATATAAAGTGCGGTTAGGAAAACATGGCAAGCGAATGAAAGCCATGAATATTAATTTTTACAAATCGAGAAAAGTGCCTTGGCAATAAAATAAATAAAATGATAGATACAAGTTTGAACACTGCATTGGGAAGATTTAGAACAGTAGCTTTTTTAGAAGGATGTTCTTTTTTACTTTTTGCACTTACCATGCCATTGAAATATTATTATAAAATGCCACTGCCAAATAAAATTGTGGGCACAATGCATGGAGGATTATTTTTATTGTACATTGTTTTGCTAGCCATTGTTTCGTATCAAAAGAAATGGAGTATTATTAAAATATTTTTAGCATTTATAGCATCGCTTATTCCTTTCGGTACTTTTTATGCAGATAAGAAATTTTTTAGAGAATAGTTTTGCATTGTAATTTATTTGTGCGTTGATGGTTCAATAAATTATTAAAAAAATTAGCCACAAATGTGCACTAATAAAATGCATCTATCAAAATGCATAATAAAAGATGCCAAAAGATTTACTGTTGAACGGAGCGTCGCCAATGAAGCTAAATCAACGCTCTTCAGCCCGTAACCATAGTACTATTTTTGTAAAAAATATTGTTGAAAGCTAGTAAAATCAGCTCTCTACGCAAAAACTTTCATTTACACTTGCTCCTACGATCCTTTTCAACTAAATTCGCCACAATCATTAACACTAAAAACTAGAACCATGTGTGGATTTGTATGCGTACTAAATACGCAAGAAGACTTAACAACATTAAGACCAAAAGCACTTTCGCTTTCAAAAAAAATACGCCACCGTGGGCCAGATTGGAGCGGCATATTTGCAGATGGTAATGCCGTGCTTTGTCACGAACGCTTGGCCATTGTGGATCCAACAAGTGGCAACCAACCTTTGTACAATAAAGCAAAAACGCATGTGCTTGCAGTAAATGGAGAAATTTATAACCACAGAGCATTACGTGCAACTACGCCCAATTATGAATTTCTTACCGAGAGCGATTGCGAATGCATACTCTCTTTATACGAAGCAAAAGGCGCTGCATTTTTAGACGACCTCAATGGCATTTTTGCATTTGTGTTGTACGATAGCACCAACAATAGTTTTCTTATTGGTCGTGACCACATGGGCATTATACCACTATACATGGGTTGGGATGATAAAGGCCAACTTTTTGTGGCCAGCGAATTAAAAGCGCTTGAAGGTACTTGCTCAAAAATAGAAGAATTTAAACCAGGGTATTATTGGCATAGCACCGATGCTGCGCCTACAAAATGGTATGATAGAGAATGGAAAGATTACGAAGCTGTAAAAAATAATAAGAGCGATGAAGCCGAACTTCGCAAAGCCCTTGAAGATGCTGTGGAGCGCCAACTCATGAGTGATGTGCCGTATGGTGTATTGCTAAGTGGTGGCTTAGATAGCAGCATTATAAGTGCCATTGCAAAAAAACTAGCACCCAACAGAATTGAAAGTGGCAACACACAAGCCGCTTGGTATCCGCAATTGCACAGCTTTGCAGTAGGGCTTACAACTTCGCCAGACCTAAAGGCAGCAAGGGTTGTAGCCGAACACCTTGGCACCATACACCACGAAATACATTTTACCATACAAGAAGGTATAGATGCATTGAAAGATGTAATTTATCATTTAGAAACGTATGACGTAAC
>JAYSOC010000467.1:0-3250 GCA_043723285.1 Ferruginibacter sp.
TTTACAGGTACAGTAACTGTTCCATATAAAATTTGTGATAATGGATACCAAAGCAAATGCGATACTGCATATTTATTAATTACAGTAGATCCATTACCAACTTCTGGTATCAACACTTTAATTGCAAACAACGATGAGAATATTTCTTATGGTACTGCAGTTAGTAATAATCTTTTTGTAAATGATAAAGACCCACAAGCCGATGCCTTTACTGTAACTAGTATAACAGGCGGTACTGTAGGCATAGCTGGCACAGTTTCTGGTATTGATCAATATGGAAATGTTGTAGCAAATGCTGGAACACTAATTATAAATGCAAATGGTTCTTATACCTACACACCTGCACCTGGTTTTACAGGAAGGATTAATGTGCCATATACTATTACAGATGCAAATGGAGCAACTGCAAATGCACTTTTACATATCGATGTAATTGGTGATCCTAATGGTCCATCAAACGATCCGCCATTTGCAGGCGATGATTTTGGATATACTACTATTAACAAACCAGTTCTTGGAAATTTTATTGCAAATGATCTAGATCCTAACAGTAACGCTGTAAGTATAGCTGGTACAACAATTGTAGTTGGAGGCGCACATACTGCAATAGGCGCACCCATTACAACTGCACAAGGAGGTACAATACAGTTTTATGCCGATGGTACATACTTATATACTCCACCACTTGGTTATGTTGGGCCCGATGTTGTAAACTATACCATTTGCGATGTAACAGCTGTTACTCCACAACCACTTTGTACCAATGCACAAATTCATTTATTAATTGGCCCTGGTATTTCTATTGCAGGAAAAGTGTGGGATGATGCCGATGGTAATGTACTTGATGCAGGAGCGACAGAGCCAGAAACGAATGTTGGCGGAACACTTTATGTAAATTTATTGGATGGTACTGGAAATGTAGTAGCAACAACAGCAGTAGCGGCAGATGGTTCATACAATTTTGCTAATGTAATGCCAGGCGTAAATTATACTTTACAATTAACAACCAACCAAGGAACAATAGGGAATCCTGCACCTGCAACTGCCTTGCCAACTAATTGGACTAACACAGGCGAAACAAGAAATGGTACGATTGATTTAGGAGGAGCAGGTGTAATTGATGCAAGAGCATATGGGTTTACAAATGTTGTAAATTATGATTTTGCTATTGAACAATTACCAAATTCTTTTAATGTGACACAAACAATTTCACAACCTGTGGTAGGGCAGTTCATTACTTTGAGTGGCGGTGCTAATCCACCAATTCCTGTAGGTAACGATCCCGAAGATGGAGCATTAGGTGCAACCAATACAATTGTTATTACAACAATTCCTACAAACAGCACTTTGCTTTATAATGGAACAGCAGTTACACCTGGCCAGGTAATAATTAATTTTGATCCATCGTTATTGCAAATTCAAATTACTGCTGCAACTAATAGTTCTACAAATACATCATTTGGGTTTGCATATAAAGATGCTGCGGGGAAAATAGATCCAACACCTGCTGTTTATACATTACAATGGGCTTCTGCGTTGCCTATAAAATTAGAAAGTTTTACAGCAGCAGCACAAGAAAAAAATGTATTATTAAAATGGCTTGTTAGCGAAGAAATAAATGTGGCTAAATATGAAATTGAATTTAGCACAAATGCTGTAGATTTTAATTTTGTAGGAAGTGTCTTTGCTTCTAATAAGCACGAATATAATTTGCTTCACACAACTCCAATTTATGGCATAAATTATTATCGATTAAAAACAACCGATAAAGATGGTAAGTTTTATTACAGCGAAATACGCAAAGTAAACTTTGGTAAAGGAAGCGATGTAATTATTTATCCAAACCCTGTATCAACAGGTGTAGTTTATATTACATTTACAGGAAACATGATTGGTAAAGCAGCAACAGTAAATATTTTATCTGTGGATGGAAAATTAATTAGCCAACAAAAAATAACGAGTATAAGTCAAACAGAAACGATAGATGTAACTAAACTTGCAACTGGAAGTTATGTTGTGCGTATTACTACTGATATTGAAATAGTAAATAAAAAATTGCTGGTTGTAAAATAAAAAATTAACTATTTTCCTTGTATGTTTAAAGGCTTTCTCAAAATTTTGAGAGAGCCTTTTTTTATTATTTAAACTAATGAAGTGGGATAATAATGAGTGAAATAGACGAATTCATCTATTGAAATGGGGTATTGATGAATGAAATTGACGCATTCATCTAACGAAGTGGGGTATTGATGTTTGAAATAGACGAATTCATCTTACGAAGTGGGGTATTCGATTTTTTAACCATTCTTTAAACTTTAATGTACTGATTTAAAAACTCAAAAAGAAGGTACTTTAACTTGTAGTATAAGGTACAAATATTATGTAGTTATTTTACTACAAATTATCAAATGGTTAAATAACTCTTGTTATATTCATAATTAAATACCAAAAATAATTACTTCGTAAAATGCTTATTAAAAACTAACTAAGTTAATTATTTTTATTTCTTTTGCATTTTTTACCCTTTCCCTCTAAACTTATATATTTCAAAGAAGTAAGCCAATTTATTTTTTTTTACATAAGTGTTGCAAATCGATTTTGCATATGTTCTAATTTCACCGAATTATATACATCCATTTGTAAGGCATGAAGACTTACTTGGTAATATTAAATGTTTTATTCTTAGTGTTTTAAGTTTATTTTTTATAGCGTTTAAGTTTTTTAAAGCTTAAAAATGTCGCATTGGCTCTTTTGTAAAACTAAATTTACCCCAACATAACATCAATATTGACCAGAGGCTTTTTCTTTTATTTGGAAATTGTAATAAAATATTTTGGTTGTTTAAAACAACTATTTTATGAGTTCAGATGCAATATAATTTCAAATAAAGTGTTTATATAGAAACCATTTTGTCATCTTTTCGTCATAAAACTGTAAATAAATTATAAAAACATAAAATATTAAAGCGATTCAATTCTAAAACAAAAAACCAATATGTTACCTATTTTAACCAAAAAAGTAATAAGGACTATAACAGTTTTTATTACAACATTTTGCTTTAGCACTTGTTTATTTGCTCAAACGGAAACCCTGCCAGCAGGTGCGCTCATTATTAATATGGGAAGTGCTGCCCCTACCGTAAACAATTCATTAAAACCTTATGGTCTTATTTGGGATCTTATTAAAAATAATAAGATTCAAGTAAGATGGGTAATTAGTCAATCCAAATTAAAAGATGGCATTGACTTTA
>JAYSOC010000468.1:0-3249 GCA_043723285.1 Ferruginibacter sp.
TGGCGAAAAAAGCAAAACACTAGAAGAAAGATTGGAAGAAAATAAAGAAGTATTTATCAGATTAAAAGATAGGTAGTATGGCATTGATATTTTTTACAACAGAATATGCCGTAAAAACGCATGATAAAATAATTGAAATTTCAGGAGGGGCAAGCGGAATCCTTAATATTGGAATTCTAGACAGTGTATTGGAACATATACAGAATGATTTATACTATTCTGAACTTGAAGATAAATTAACACACCTTGTATATGCAGTTAATAAGGGGCATGCATTTCAAGATGGAAATAAAAGATCCTCTATAGCATTGGGTGCTTTCTTTCTTGAATTAAATGGATTAGATGCTATCGTTTCAAAATTTATTATTGAAATGGAAAATATTGCTGTCCATATTGCGGACAATAGAATCGATAAAGAATTATTAAATGAAATAATTCAATCGCTAATTTATGAAGACGAATATTCAGAGGAAATAAAACTTAAAATTATTCATGCAATTACTGTAGAGCCATAATATATCCATTATAAAATTTCCTTGCTTTATTCGTTTTTCCTATCATAAATTTGACTATGCAAAAACTCGGAAACTACATAACAGGAAAATGGATACAAGGTGATGGAGGTGGTACAGAATTATTTAACGCCGTAAATGGACACAGCATTGCGTATGCTACTTCACAAGGGTTAGATTTTGAAAGCATTTTAAAATATGCAAGAGAAGTGGGCAACCCTGCATTGCGTAAAATGACTTTTCAAGAAAGAGGCAGAATGCTGCGTGCACTTGCTTTACACTTACTCAAACACAAAGAAACATTTTATGCCATCAGCTATCAAAGTGGTGCTACAAGAGTAGATAGTTGGATAGATATTGAAGGTGGTATTGGAAATTTATTTAGTAATGCTACGCTTCGCAGAAAATTACCCAACGAAACTTTTTGCTTAGATGGTGATGCCATAAACCTTGGAAAAGAAAATACTTTTATGGGGCATCATATTTTAGTGCCTAAAGAGGGTGTGGCAGTTCACATAAACGCATACAATTTTCCGGTGTGGGGCATGTTGGAAAAAATTGCTTGTAATTTACTCGCAGGTATGCCTGCTGTGGTAAAACCCGCCACCGTTACATCTTACCTTACAGAAGCAGTGGTAAAAGAAATAATCGCTTCCGGTATTTTGCCAGAAGGCGCCCTACAACTCATTTGCGGCAGTGCAGGCAATATGCTCAATTTTGTCATGAGCCAAGATGTGGTTACGTTTACAGGTTCTGCGAGCACTGGCGTAAAATTAAAAAGCCATCCTACTATTTTAAATGAAAGTGTACCGTTTAATATGGAAGCTGATTCTTTAAACTGTATTGTACTTGGTGCTGATGTAAAACCAACCATGCCCGAGTGGGATATTTTTATAAAAGAAATACGAAAAGAAATGACGGCGAAGGCTGGGCAAAAATGTACTGGCATTCGTCGCATATTTGTGCCAGAAAATAAAATGGAAGATGTACAAAAAGCCATTGCAAAAGAATTGGATAAAACAACCATTGGAAATCCACTAAACGAAAAAGTACGCATGGGTGCGCTTGCAGGGCAAGAGCAACGCAATGATGTGCGCAGCCAAGTACAAAAAATATTAGCCTCTTCGCAAATTATTTATGGCTCTCTAGATAGTGTATCGTTGATTGATGCAGATGAAAAAGCAGGAGCATTTTTAAGTCCGCTATTAATGCTAAATACCAACCCGTTTAATAGTTTTGAACCACATAATATAGAAGCATTTGGCCCCGTGAGTACGATAATGCCATACAAAGATATTTATGATGCCATTGCATTAAGTAAAATGGGTAAGGGTAGTTTGTGTTCATCAATCGTAACGGCAGATGCAAGTATTGCAAAACAATATGTAATTGGTGCAGCCACACAGCATGGAAGAATATTGGTATTGAATGCTGCTTGTGCAAAAGAAAGTACTGGTCATGGTAGTCCGTTACCAAGCCTTGTGCATGGTGGCCCTGGGCGTGCAGGTGGCGGCGAAGAAATGGGCGGCTTGCGTGGCGTAAAACATTACATGCAGCGTACGGCTATACAAAGCTCACCAGATATGATTACTGCCATTACCAATGTTTACCAAACGCATGCTACTGGTAATATTGAAGACAAACATCCATTTAAAAAATATTTTGAAGAAATAAAAATTGGTGATCAACTCATCAGCAAAAAAAGATTGATAACGCCAGAAGATATTGATGCATTTGCAACGCTAAGTGGCGATCATTTTTATGCACACAAACGAGAAACCGATTTTACTGGCACCATGTTTACCGAGCAAGTGGCACATGGTTATTTTATTATGAGTGCCGCTGCAGGTTTGTTTGTAGATAGTTTTGAAAAAAATCCTGTATTACTCAATTATGGTATAGATGAATTGCGTTTTACCAAACCTGTGTATGCTGGCAATAGTATTTACATAAAATTTAGTTGCAAAGAAAAAATCCCTCAAGAGTTGAAAGATGTAAATCCTGATGTGGCATTTGTACATGGGCAAGATATACCAAAGGGAATTGTAAAATGGTTGGTAGAAATATTTGATGATGCAAATGAAGCGGTGGGTGTGGGAACGATATTGACGATGGTGGAAATGAAGGAGTATAAATTATAAATCAAAAATTGAAAAGTGTATTAATCGAATAAGAAAATATGACAGAACAGGAATTACATAAAAAATTAAACCAACTACGAAACTTACAAGCAGAAAATGAAATTGTAGAGTTTAAGGAAGCTAAAAGCGGCTACGATTTTAGCAAACTGGGTAAATATTTTTCTGCATTGTGCAATGAGGCTAATATGCAAAAAGTAAAATGTGCTTGGTTGGTATTTGGTGTGGAAAATAATGAACATAAAATTGTAGGTACAAATTTCAGAACAAAAAGAAGTGAATTAGATAATTTAAAAAAAGAAATTGCTGATAAGGTTTCGAACAGAATAACATTTGTAGAAATACATGAATTAATACTAGAGAACCAAAGGGTAATTCTATTTGAAATTCCCCCTGCGCCACAAGGCTTGCCTGTGGCTTATGATGGGCATTATTATGGAAGAGATGGAGAAAGTTTAGGCGCTTTAAATATTGTAGAGGTAGAAAAAATTAGAGCACAATCAAATGTAGAAGATTGGACTGCTGAAATAATTACTGATGCTACAATTGACGATTTAGATGATGAAGCTATCAAAAAAGCTAGATTAGAATTTGCAAAA
>JAYSOC010000469.1:0-3245 GCA_043723285.1 Ferruginibacter sp.
GCTTGGTGTGCCTGCGCATACGATCTCTACATCTAAAATGGATAATGAGCCCAACTATCATAAAGTATCGGACGAGATAGCATCGCTGGATATGAATAACATGGCAGAAGTTATGAAGGCAATAGCGCTAAGTAGCAAAAGTATTATTAGTGGGAAGGATACGCCAAGTAGGGTGGAGAAGCAATGAGGTCAATTGGCAGTTTGCTATTCGCAGTTGGCAAAGAGTTTCATTTTATTTGAGAATCATGATAAAATTTGAAATTCATTTTTCAATCTAATGCATAATCTAATGCATAATCTAATGCATAATAAAAGATGAATAAGGGTATGCCGTACAAGTGAGTGACACAACGATGTTGAGTAATGCTGCTTCTTTGTTCGGACAAAAAAATAAAAAATAAGGGATAAGAAATTTTACATGGTTTTTACTGGCACACTATGTATAGCTGCAGCAATTTCTTTTATTAAGCTTGCATCTTTTTCTATTGCATTGCCTACTACAATTACATCGGCGCCTGCTTTGCAATTTAAATATGCTTTTTCGGCAGTGGTAATGCCGCCTCCAATAATCAATGGCACTTCTATACAACTCGAAACTTTTTGTATCATGGTTTCAGAAATGGCACGTTTGGCGCCGCTGCCTGCATCCATATAAATTAATTTCATGCCTAGCATTTCGCCAGCCATGGCGGTACACATAGCTATTTCATTTTTATCGGATGGCAATGGCGATGCATTGCTGATGTACGAAACGGTTGTGGGTGCGCCACCATCAATTACCATATACCCCGTGGACATAATTTCTAAACCACTTTTTTTTACTTGCGGCGCAGATATTACATGCTGCCCAATGAGCAACTCCGGGTTACGACCACTTATTAAACTGAGGTATAAAAGTGCATCGGCATATTTGCTTACTTGGCTTGGGCTACCGGGGAAAAGTATTACGGGAATATGGCAACTGCGTTTGATGAGTTGCACGCATTCGTCGAGATAACTTGATATAACAAGGCTGCCACCAACTAAAAAATAATCGACCTGCGCATCAAGCGAAAGCTGAATTAATTCTTCCACGCTGCTATCGTTCACCTTATCGGGATCTATAAGCACAGCAAAAGATTTTTTACTTTGGCGCTTTCTATCGGTAAGAGATTGATAAATTTTGTTCAGCATAAACGGTTACAATAGATGCAAAAATGCTTGTTTTTTTGTTATTATGGAAATATTAACGGTACAAATAATTTTAAGCGGCATTTTTGTTTTTAATAATAAGTAATTTTACAAGTTATGTTACCCGATTTTACAAAAGAAATAAAGTACAAAACTGCCCGTAGTGGCGGCAAAGGCGGCCAAAATGTGAACAAGGTGGAAACCATGGTAGAGGGTTATTGGCATGTAGATTTATCTGGCATATTTAACGCAGATGAAAAAAATTTAATAAGGGAAAAACTAGCCAATAAGATAAATGCCGATGGTTTTTTGTTGGTAAAAAGCCAAACAGAACGCACACAATTGGCCAATAAAGCTGAGGTTTTGGAGAAAATGCTTGCGCTGATTACACAGGCATTAATTGTACCTAAAAAGAGAAAGCCCACAAAAATACCAAAAGCCATTGTAGCAAAAAGGCTGGATAGCAAAAAGAAAAATGCTGAAATAAAACAAGGCAGAAAAAAATTTTCAGGTAATGAATAAGTATATTTTTTTATTGGGAATGATAGTTTTTTCGCTGAATAGTTTTGGGCAGAAAAAAATTATTGTTCGTTTTGAAAATATAGCAAATGGCAAAAAAATAGTGCTGAATGATAGTGTGTATGAAAATAATTTTGGCGAAAAATATACGGTGAGTAAATTGAAATATTATGTGAGCAATATTTGTTTATTAACCAAAGGCGCTTTGGAAGTTGATAAAACCGTTTACTTGATAGATGCGGCAAAAGAAAATACGATTATCAAAAAAGATGGGAGAAAGATTGTTGGCATTTCATTTTTACTTGGTGTAGATAGTATATTACATTGTAGTGGTGCGCAAAGCGGTGCATTAGACCCATTAAAAGATATGTTTTGGACTTGGAACAATGGTTATATAATGTTTAAACTTGAAGGAAAATCTGCATCATCTTCGGCAGACAATAATAGAATTGAACAACATATTGGTGGGTACAAAGGAGAATACAAAACAATGCGAAAAATAGTTTTACTGGTAAATGAAAAATATTTTTTGAAGAATAATACAATAACTATTCAAATGAATTTGGATGAGTATTGGAGTGGCATTAAAATTGCTGAAAACCCTGTTATTGCTACAGCTGGTGCATTGTCAAAGAAAGCGGCAGATAATTTTTTGAGAATGTTTAAACTGAAGAATTGAATGATGAAGAAAGAGATGATTACGGGAGAATGCAAAATGCGAAGCATTTTCCTTCCCGCCTTTCTTTCCAAAAACGCCTTCCCGTCTTCTCGGCAAAAAAATAATACATAATTAATTTGAAAATAAAAATAACCATATACTTTTCTCTTTTTATTATTGCTTCTCTTTTTTTAATAGCAGCAGGCAAAAAATTGTTTGCGCCTACTCCAATTGCTTTTATCATTCCAAAAGATTTCCCCAAACCACCAACCAATATTTTTGCAAAAAATACATTGACAGAAGAGGGATTTCAACTTGGCAAAAAATTATTTTACGATGCAAGGCTTAGCAAAGATGGGCAAGTGAGTTGTGCAAGTTGTCACCAACAGTTTGCGGCTTTTTCTACTTATGACCATGATTTGAGCCATGGTGTTTTTAATAGTTTTAGCACACGTAATGCGCCAGCGCTCATCAACCTTGCATGGATGAAAGAATGGCATTGGGATGGTGGCATTAACCATTTAGATAATCAGCCGCTGTTTCCACTAAGTGCTGCAAACGAAATGGGTGAAAAATTAGAGACTGTTTTACAAAAAATAAAAGCAAATAAAGATTACGGAAATTTATTTTTAAAAGCATTTGGCTCAGCAAATATTACTACCGAAAGGATGCAGAAAGCATTTACACAATTTGTTGGAAGCCTTGTAAGTGCCAATAGCAAATACGATAAAGTAAAAAGAGGCGAGGATAAATTTATTTTACCCGAAGAAAAAGGCTATGAAGTTTTTAAAGCCAATTGTAATACTTGCCACAAAGAACCCTTGTTTACCGATAATAGTTTTAGAAATAATGGTATACCGCTAAACAGATTTAAAGATATAGGAAGACAAGCCATAAC
>JAYSOC010000470.1:0-3239 GCA_043723285.1 Ferruginibacter sp.
TCTGCCAATAATTTACTCTTTGTTGTAAGTGCAATTGTTCCAAAATTTTCATTTATATTTTTTACTTCTAAATCATCTACATACTCACCAAAAGTTGGATGCGTAACAGAAATAATGTATTTACCATGCTTCACATTTTTTAGGCTGTACGAGCCATCTTCTTTTACACGAGTAAACGCTTTTAAAATACTATCTTTAGGAGAAAGTAGCGATACAACAGCATTTTTTACATTGGCTTTTGTGGCCGTATCTTTTACATTTCCAGTTACAGTTGCATTTTGCGCTGCCGCAAATAAAACAGAAAATATAAAGGCTATTAGGAGTGAAATTTTTTGATTCATACAAGTGAGCATTGATTAATAAATAAAATTATTAATGCTACAAATCTAACAATCATTAAATTTATATATAAAAGTAAATTACAAACGGTATAATTCTAAATACGAATGGCATACGAAGACGATAATTTTATTGATACCACAAAAATGGTTTGGAATTATTCATTTTTTTCTGAAGAAGATATTGATGCATTTCAAAAAGGAAAAATGTTTAACGGGCACGAAAAATTTGGAAGTCATTTTTTGCATTTGCTAAACGAAGATGGTTTTTATTTTGCCGTATGGGCGCCAAATGCTACAAGCGTTTGTGTAATTGGAGAATTTAATGGTTGGAAAAACAATTTGCATCCACTCTTTGTGCGGCTCGATAAATCGGGCATTTGGGAAGGTTTTATTCCACGCTTGCCAGAAGGCGCTTTGTACAAATATCAAATACAAGGTTTTGACGGTATTGAAACTTTTAAGGCAGATCCTTATGGAAATTATTGTGAGTTAAGACCAGGCACTGCATCTATTACAAAAAAATTGCATCATCATTGGAGCGATAATGACTGGATGCAAAAACGAAAAAACTACAACTCACTTGCTGCGCCATGGAGTGTGTATGAAGTGCATTTGGGAAGTTGGATGCGTCCAGAAAAAGACAAGCCAAATATTTTTAATTCGTATAATCAAATTACCGAAAGGTTAGTGCCTTATGTAAAAGAAATGGGATATACACATGTAGAGTTTATGCCTATTACAGAATATCCTTACGATGGGAGCTGGGGTTATCAATGCACTGGTTTTTTTGCAGCTACATCTCGCTACGGAATGCCACAAGAATTGATGAATCTTATAAATGAATTGCACAAAAATGATATTGGTGTAATTTTAGATTGGGTGCCTTCGCACTTTCCCGCAGATGCGCATGGGCTCTATATGTTTGATGGTACGCACACATATGAGTATGCAGATATGCGCAAGGGTTTTCATAAAGATTGGAACAGTTATATTTTTAATTACAAACGGGGAGAAGTGCGTTCGTTTTTGCTAAGCAGTGCACATTTTTGGTTACAATATTATCATTTGGATGGTCTAAGGGTTGATGCCGTAAATTCTATTATACGATTAGATTTTAGTAGGGCAGAAGGAGAGTGGGAGCCAAATGAAAAAGGTGGAAACGATAACGAAGAAGCTATTTCTTTTTTGCAAGATTTTAATGCGATGGTTTATAGAGAATTTGATGGCGTACAAACAATTGCCGAAGAAGCTTCCGATTGGTCTGGTATTACAAAGCCCATAGACAAAGGTGGCTTTGGTTTTGGTATGAAATGGATGATGGGTTGGATGCATGATTCGTTTAAGTATTTTAAAAAAGATTGGAACAAAAGAAAAAAATCTCAAGATGATTTTACATTTAGCATGATGTATTTTTTTGATGAAAAATTTATGCTACCGTTAAGTCATGATGAAATTGTACATGGCAAAAGCCCGATGTTGTATAAAATGCCAGGAGATGAATTTCAAAAATTTTCCAATTTGCGTTTGTTGTACGGATGTATGTACTTGCATATGGGTGCAAAGCTCAATTTTATGGGTAATGAATTTGCACAGACAAACGAATGGAATTATGATAGCGAATTGCAATGGGAATTATTACAATATCCTTCTCATAGCGGTATGCAGGAATATATGAGAGCATTAAATCATCTTTACAGAACAGAGCCAGCACTTTATGAAAGGCAATTTGACAAAAAAGGTTTTAAGTGGGAAGATTTGTCACATTCACTAGAGGGTGTAATGATTTTTCGAAGGATTTGTAGTGATAAAAGCAAGGATATTGTTGTGATTTTAAATGTTTCCAATAATAATTATAGCAATTGGGAGGTTAGTTTTAAGGGCAAAACGAGTTGGCATGAAGTGCTAAACTCAGATTCAACTTGCTTTTGGGGTAGTGGAAATAATATGAATAATAATATTTTGATAGAGCATGTTGATAAAAAGAAAAAGATGTGCATACTAAAACTTAATATTCCAGCGTTAAGTGTAGTAGTTATACGATAATGGTATAATAATTGCCAAAGTTACTCTATGAAAAAAATCTTTACTATAATTACTTTTTTTGCTGTAACTGATTCATTCGCAGTAAACTCATCGGATAGTGCTGAGTTTTATTTTAAAAAAGGAATGGATGAAAAAACTGCCAAGCATTATCTAGTGGCATCTACTTATTTTGAAAAAGCTATCAATTTCGATAAAACTTACACCGAAGCATATATACAAAATGGGCATGTAAATAACTTTTTACGTAAAACAGACAAGGTAAAAGCCAATTTTTTAAAGGCCTACGAGTTACAACCATCTAATACAGAAGTAATAAAAGAACTTTCAACAGTATATTTTGATTTTAGACAATGGGATAAGGCAATAGAATTTGCAAAAAAATGCCCAACATGCGAAAATTCTACTAGAATATTGGGTATTGCTAATTTTAAGAAAGAAAATTATGTAGATGCGGAAAGATTTTTGATGGCTGCACTTACCAAAAATCCTGCTGATGCAGAAGCAAACTATACTTTAGCCAAAAATTATATTGAAGTAGAAATGGAGCGTAAAGCAGTTCCTTATTTTGTAAAAGCGGTAGAATTGAATCCTGAAAAACCAGCTTGGGCTTACGAACTTGGCTTACTTTATTTTAGTCAAAACCATTATAAAGAAGCTGTATCAACTTATGAACTTGCAGTGAAAAATGGATATACTGTAAATAACGATTACACAGAAAATTATGGATATGCCTTAATTTATAGTGGTCAATTTGCAAAAGGAGAAGAAAAAATATTAGAAATATTTAAGCGCAAAGGGAATAAAGAAATATTAAGAGAACTAGCGCAAATTTTATATGCACAAAAGCAATATGAA
>JAYSOC010000471.1:0-8121 GCA_043723285.1 Ferruginibacter sp.
CAAAAACAAAATGGGCAAGTATAAGTATAATGGCCCACGAAATGGGGCATCATTATTACAACCATGTTGTAAATGGCAAAGGCAGTACCGTACCTACCGAAATAGAAGCCGATGCTTTTTCTGGTTATATGATGCAAAAAGAAGGCGCTACTTTAGAGCAAGCGCTTGCAGCAATGAAAGCAATAGGTACAGACAGAGAAACTTCTACTCACCCAGCAAAAGCAGATAGACTAACTGCTATTACCCGTGGGTGGAATGCAGCAAAAGCAAACACTACAGCTTCTACTGCAAACACTGGAGCAAGCACACCACCGCCCCCGCCAGCTCAAACTACACCAGGCAATACTGGCACACCTGTAAATACTGGTACAACTTCTACAGGGCAAACAGATGCACAAACTGATCCTACTTGGATTGGGCTTTCTATTCAAAGCAATCAAGACGAAACGGTACAACTTAGCGATGATGGAAAAACCTATCTACCTGCTACTATAAAAGCAGGCGAATCTTTTCTTTTTAAATTTGAAATTTACCAATGGGGTTGGCTGAAACTGCCTTATTACAATGGGTTCAGGGCTTTTAAATTATTGCACGGCAAAGATTATTCTATTGTGTATAACAGAAGAAATAAAAATTGGACAGTGGTAGAAATACCAAATTAAATAAAATTGGTTTCTAAAAATAAAAAAGCGTATTCAAATTTGAGTACGCTTTTTACCTTATATACTTTTTCACTTTATCTTCCAACATTTCCTTCACACCAGCTTCCCATTCACTTTTCAAAATACTCAAAACAATACTGTTTCTTCTTACGCCTGTATATGTAGCCATATGGCTGCGCAATACACCTTCTTCTACACAACCAATGCTACGCATGGCAGCTTTGCTTCTTTCGTTTTCATTGGCGGCTCTAAATTCTATTCTTTCCATACCCAATTCATCAAAGGCAAATTGCAAAAGCAAAAGCTTACAATTTTTATTTAAACCCGTGCCTTGAAAACTGCTCCCATACCAAGTATAACCCAGCTGCATAGATTGATTGAGTAATTGTATATCGTAAAACCTTGTACTGCCTGCATATTGTTGTGTACGCTTATCAAAAACAATGAATGGATATTCCACAGCATTTGCTCTAGCTTCAATTGCGGTAGTAATATAATTTTTTAAACCTTCTTCTCCACTTACAGCTACAAGTGAGTATTTCCAAATCTCAGGTTCGTTCATGGCAAATGGTAGCAAATTTTCATAATCACTTTCTAACAATGGGCGCAGGAGCACAACCTCGTTTTCTAAAATGTATTCTTTTGTTGGGTCAAAAATTATCATACTAATGTCATTTTATTATGCTGCTAAATTACCCCTCATTTTGTTTAAAAACCATTTAATATTTTATTTAGGGATAGAGCTGTCACCTTTTTTTATAGTTGGCTTATGGTAAAAGTCTCCAATGAAATGTGACACCTTTTGCGACAATTTTAAATTCACCCTTTTATGCTTATTTATATTGCATTTCAATTTACATTTGTACTTTATTTTTGTTTGGCTATTACAAAATAAATAGCCGTTATTTAAATTTTATTTTGTGTCCAAACATGTCAACAAAGTTTCAGCTGCAGGTCTTATCATTGCGCTGGGCATCATTTACGGAGATATTGGTACTTCTCCATTGTACGTTTTTAGTGAAATTATAAATGGCAGAGCCATAAACGAACTACTCGTTGTAGGTGGTTTATCCTGCATTATTTGGACACTTACTTTGCAAACAACTATAAAGTATGTATTGCTTACCTTAAAAGCAGACAACAAAGGCGAAGGAGGAATTTTTGCACTTTACACACTTGTGCGTAGGCAAAAGAAATGGTTGGTATTGCCCGCTATGATTGGCGGCGCTGCCTTACTTGCAGATGGTATGATAACACCACCCATTTCTGTAACGGCTGCTATAGAAGGATTAAAGAGCACTAGTTTTTTTGAATTTTTTAAACCAGAAAATTTGAAAATAGCCCCAATAGCAGCAGATGCTTTAGAAACATTTAATACCAATTTAGAATCTTTTTATATTAAAGCAGTAGTTATTATTGTGCTTATAATAATTGCATTGCTTTTTTTTGTACAACAATTTGGTACAAATTCTATCGGTAAATTGTTTGGCCCAATTATGCTTTTATGGTTTGGGATGTTAGCAGTTTTAGGTATATCACATCTTTCAGACGACTGGAGTATTTTAAGAGCATTTAATCCTTATCATGCATTCGAATTGCTTACAAAATATCCAAAAGGGTTTTGGTTATTAGGCGCTGTGTTTCTTTGTACCACAGGAGCAGAAGCACTCTACAGCGATTTAGGACATTGTGGTCGGGCTAATATTCGGTACAGTTGGATACTAGTAAAAATATGTTTGATCTTAAATTATTTAGGACAGGGGGCATATTTATTAAGTCATAGTACAAACAAAATTTTTGCCACTACCGAATTAATGAAAGCACATGGCGGCGCATTTTTAAAAGCAAATCCTACAGCCATAGAAATGCAAAATCCATTTTTTAATTTAATGCCTGAGTGGTTTTTAATATCTGGTATTATCATTGCTACATTTGCAGCCATTATTGCAAGCCAAGCATTAATAAGCGGCTCGTTTACATTAATAAGCGAAGCCATACGATTAAATCTTTGGCCTCGTATGAAAATAAATTACCCATCAGAAGCTAAAGGGCAATTATTTATTCCTGGTATAAATACATTGTTGTTTATTGGATGCTGTGGTGTGGTGGTATATTTTAAAACATCGAGTGCAATGGGCGCTGCTTATGGTTTGGCCATTACGTTGTGCATGTTGTCAACCACTATTTTGTTTGCTAATTTTTTAATTTCACGAAGAGTAGATTCAAAATTAATTTATCTTTTTTTAGTTGTTTTTGTAACGCTAGAATTAAGTTTTTTAGTAGCCAATTTAGAAAAATTTCCCCATGGTGGTTATGTAGCTTTAATTGTTGGAGGCTTATTATTTGTAGTAATGTACATTTGGTATAGGGCAAGAAAAATTAAAAACCGGTATGTAGAATTTGTACGTGTAGACGAGTATGTACCAAAGTTGGAAGAATTAAGCAATGATTCTTCTATACCAAAATATGCAACACATTTGGTGTATTTAACCAGTGCCGATAATCCAAAAGAGATTGAGCATAAAATTATGTACAGTATATTGAGTGGTAAACCAAAACGTGCAGATATTTATTGGTTTGTGCATGTAGATACATTGGATGATCCATACACAAGTGAATACTCTGTTACGCACATTATACCAAACGATATTATTAGAGTAGAATTTAGATTGGGTTTTAGAATAGCACCAAAAATTAATTTGATGTTTAAAAAAGTGGTAGAAGATTTAGTGGCAAACCGTGAAGTAAATATTACAAGCAGATACGATAGTCAACAAAAAAATAATGTAGTAGGCGATTTTCAATTTATAGTGTTGGAAAAATTCTTGAGTCAAGATAATGAATTACCTTTCTTTGAACAGTTGGTAATGAAAGGATATTTCTGGATAAAAGAATTATCTCTTAGCGAAGAACGAGGCTTTGGATTGGAGCAAAGCAATGTATTAGTAGAAAAATTTCCACTAGTAGTAGCGCCTGTAGCGGGTTTGAAAATGAAACGAGTTTTTCATAATGAAGAAGAGGGGTATTAGAAAAGTTGAAAGTTGTTGAAAATGGTTGAATAGTTGATTAAGAAGTTTAAAATTCTTTTTAATCTTTTTAAATATTGTAAAGTTCATAAACCCCAAATGGCGGCTGTATGCCCCATCGGCAGCTAGTAAATGAAGATTAATTGTTTTTTAAAAATATATTGAATGTTTAAATGAATTCCATTACCCCATTACATTTAAAAGAAAGATTAACCAACAACGAAGCTGTTGTTTTAATAGATGTACGAGAAGAATATGAACACACAGATTTTAATATTGGCGGTACACTAATTCCAATGAATACCGTGTTTGAGCAAATAGAAAAAATACCAAAAAATAAACCAGTTGTGTTATATTGTGCAAAGGGAATTCGCAGTGCCATGGTAATACAACGCCTAGAAGAAAAATACGGATACAACAATTTAATAAACCTTACTGGCGGTATGAATGCGTGGAGAAAAGAAACTGGCGAATAATTTTTAACCATTAATTGTTTCTTTTGAACCCAACACTACTCTATATAATCATCGGCTACTTCGCATTAGTTATCTTAATATATTTTATTCAAGAGCGGTTTATCTTCAAACCCGAAAAACTCAAACAAGATTTTAAATACGTTTACGACATTCCTTTCGAAGAACTTTTTTTTGATGTAGAACCTGGTGTACGCATAAATGGGTTGCATTTTAGTGTAGATAAGCCATTGGGTTTGGTGTTATATTTTCATGGCAATACAAGAAGCATAAAAGGCTGGGCAAAATATGCAAAAGATTTTTTAAGATATAAATATGATGTGGTGTTGGTGGACTATCGTGGTTTTGGAAAAAGCACTGGCAAACGCAACGAACATGATATGCTAAAAGATATGCAGTTTGTATATGATACACTTGCGGTGCAATATACCGAGCATCACATCATCGTTTATGGACGCAGCCTTGGTAGCGGCTTTGCAGCCAAAATTGCCAGCGATAATAAACCAAGGTATTTAATTTTAGATGCCCCATATTTTAATTTTGCAAAATCTATGGAGCGTTTTATACCAATATTGCCCATGAAGTATTTGTTGAAATACCAATTGAGAACAGATAAATGGATAACACATGTAAACTGCCACACGTACATTATACATGGCACAAAAGATTGGCTTATTCCCATAAGCAATAGCGAAAAATTACAAGCACTTAGTCCAAAAAAAATTACGCTATTGCGTATTGTTGGCGGTGGGCACAATAACTTACCATCTTACAACGAGTACCATAATCTACTGCGTGATATTTTGCAGTATTAAAAATTGAGCATGACTATTAATAAGAAGAAAATATTTCGTTGGTTAAAAATAATAGCATTTTTATATGCTGGTATTGGTCTTGCGTTATTTTATTTGCAAGAAAGATTTTTGTTTCATCCATTAAAATTGGCAAACGATTATCAATTTAAATTTGATGGCAATTTTGAAGAAATTCGAATGCCTTTTAATGAAACAGATACAATGAGCTTTGTAAAATTTTTTCCAACAGATTCTATAAGCCGTGGTGTAATTATTTACTACCATGGCAATATGGAAAATATAAATCATTATGCTGCCTTCACAAAACCATTTACAAAACTCGGCTACGAAGTATGGGTAGAAGATTACCCAAGTTTTGGAAAAAGCACTGGAGAAATAACCGAAAGAAAATTGTACGACCAGGCCATGCAAGTAAAAAAAATGGCAGACATGAAATTTAGTTCAGATAGCATCATCATTTACGGAAAGTCAATAGGAACAGGCATTGCAGCGTTTGTGGCCAGTAATTCAAAAGCAAAAATATTGGTTTTGGAAACACCGTATTATAGTATTCCTGCTTTGTTTAATTGTTATGCACCCATTTATCCTTCGAGCACAATGGCTAATTTTAAAATTCCTACAAACGAGTATTTGCAAGATGTACATTATCCGATCATTATTTTTCATGGCACAAACGATGGTGTAATTCCTTACCGTTCTGCATCAAAATTAAAAGCGGTTTTAAAAGTTACGGATAAATTTATTACAGTGCCAGATGCTACGCATCAAAATATAAATACTTCAAAAATTTATTACGATGCTATAGATTCTTTACTTGGAAAGAATTAATAAAAATAATTTTTGCCACTAATTACACGAATGTTCACGAATAGAAAACCATTAGTGAAAATTCGTGTCATTCGTGGCTTAACAAAAAAATTATAGCTCCACCAAACGTGCTCCTTTTTTATTTACATTTAAATTATATTTCACACCAACTTTAAGCGCCACATTTTCATTGCCATGCCCCACAGGAAAATCATAACAAACAGGGTAATCATATTCAGCTACAATCTCGTTCACTATTTCATAAATTGTTTTTCCAAAAGGTCTATCTGTATCTTGCATATCGCTAAAGTCGCCAACCATAAGCGCAGCAAGGTTTTTAAGCTTTCCACTTCTTTTCAGTTGGTGCAACATTCTATCTATAGCATATAATTGTTCACCAATATCTTCTATAAACAATATACAATTTTTTGTATCTATGTCTGAGGGCGTAGCAATTGCATTTGCAAGTAAAGCAATATTACCACCAACCAATTTTCCTTTAGCTTCACCAATTTTATTTAACCTATTTGCTTTAGTTGTATAATTATTTTTTTTACCTTTAAGGGCATCTAATAATGATAAAACATTTGCAGGATTATGATCTGCATTTGCAAATGCTGCTGCCATTGGTGCATGTAAAGTGGCAATTTTATGATTTGTAAATATATGCGAGTGCAACAAAGTAATATCACTAAAACCAATTATCCATTTTGGGTATTCTACAAATTTTGTAAAATTGAGTTTGTCAATAATTCTCCCTACACCATATCCGCCACGCCCACAAAGAATGGCTTTTACATTTTTATCATCTAAAAACGATTGCATTTCTTTTAGCCTTTCATTATCACTACCACTAAAATAATTTTTAGATTTACTGCCTACCGTTTTACCAATAATTACTTTATAACCCTCTTCTTCTAATTTGTTTATACAAATGGCCACTTTTTCTAATGCCATATAGCCAGCAGGGCAGGTTATGGCAATGGTATCGCCTTTTTTTAGATATGATGGAACTGTCATTTTTTTGCTTATTTTTATGTGCTCTTAAACACTAAATATATGCGTTTTTTTATTTTTCTTTTTTTAATAATTTCGTTTGCAGCCAAAGCGCAAAATACTTGTACCGGATTAGGTCAAACACCTAGCTCTGCTATCCCTGCTTGTATTACTAATGCATTATTCCAACCAAGTATATCTGGTTGCGATAATGGTTTAGTTTTTGTGCCTACATGCTCAAATGATAATTCTGGTACAGTTTATACTGCTATTAATCCTTTTTGGTATAGTTTTACTTGTTACCAATCTGGCACATTAGCGTTTACCATTACTCCTGGAAGTGCTGCTGATGATTATGATTGGCAATTATATGATGTGACTGGTATCAATATCAATAATTATGCTTTTTTAACCAATGCAGCTATTGTTGTGGGTGCAAATTGGACAGGAATTTTAGGGCCCACAGGCGCAGGAGGACCAGCAGCAGTTGCGAATCCTTGGGTATGTTCACAACAAAACGCACTTTTTTCTGCCAAACCAAATTTAATTGTGGGGCACGATTATTTATTATTGCTTAGTAATTTTAGCCCATCTGGTACAGGTTTTACACTAAGTTTTGGAGCCAATACAGGCGGCATTAGCGGCAGCACAGCAGTTCTTGTAGATGCTTCAGAACCACCAACTCCTCTTTTGGCATCGGCTACATCATTATGCGGAACAGCCGTAAAAATTAAAACAAATAAGAAGGTAAGATGTAATACACTTGCTGCTAATGCTTCTGATTTTAGTGTAATAGCTCCCGACGGATTTACTATTATTAATCCAATTTCTGCCTCCGCAATTAATTGTGCTACCGGTTTAGTATTTGATTCTGTTATAATAAATATGGGGACACTACTACCTCCTGGTACATATACACTAAGAATAAAAAATGGAACAGATGGTAATACATTAAAAGATAAATGTGATAATCTAATTCCAGTAAATGATCAAGTTACATTTGTAGTTTCGGCCTTACCTCCAGCACCTACTGTTACAACACCAGTAAATTTTTGCCAAAATATTGCAGGCACTCAATTAATCGCTACTGGTACAGGTTTGCTTTGGTACACGGCTGCAACTGGCGGTACAGGTAGTGCAACTGCTCCAACACCAGCTACTACTACATCAGGTAGCACCATATATTACGTAAGTCAAACTATTGCAGGTTGTGAAAGCCCAAGAGCTGCTATTACAGTAAATGTAAATGCCGCACCGCTTGCGCCAACAGCCACTTCGCCCATTGCATATTGCCAAAATGCAAGTGCCACGGCATTAACTGCAACTGGTACAAGTTTACTTT
>JAYSOC010000472.1:0-3232 GCA_043723285.1 Ferruginibacter sp.
TACAAATAGTATCAGTCTTATAAATATGGATTAAAGATTAGATATTAATAACCTCAATGCTATTTTAAAAATAATGAAAACAAAATATTTTCACAAATATTAACATGGGGTTGATAACAATAAAATAATATTACCACTATTGCGTTAATTTTGCATTAACCACAATATAAAAGTGCATGCAATTTGCAAAAGGTAAGCTACTAGCCATTGGCGGAGCAGAAGATAAAGGAACTGACTTAGAGACAGGGCAAATTCACCGCAATAATCTTAATTTTTTTGAGTTGGGCATTCTTCGCAGAATAGTGGAGGAAATAGGCGGCGAAAATAAACGTATAGAAGTAATAACTACGGCTAGCATGATACCTGTGGAAGTAGGGGAGAACTACATGCATGCGTTTAGTAAAATTGGTTGTAAAGAAATTGGTTTGATGCATATTCGCAATCGTGCAGATGCTACCAATGAAGAATATTTAGAGCGTTTGCGTAATTGCGATGCGGTAATGTTTAGTGGCGGTAATCAACTTAGGCTA
This sequence comes from Ferruginibacter sp., assembly GCA_043723285.1. Lineage (GTDB taxonomy): Bacteria > Bacteroidota > Bacteroidia > Chitinophagales > Chitinophagaceae > Ferruginibacter. The sequence continues at coordinate 531 of JAYSOC010000472.1, forward strand.
ACTACAACTTTTGGCGGTACAAAATTTTTAGAAATTGTATTGAAAAGATATCATGAGGAAAAAAATTTTTTAGTAGCAGGAACGTCTGCTGGTGCAATGGCCATGAGCAATACAATGATTTATGAAGGCAATGCGGCGAAAGCACATTTAAAAGGCGAAGTAAAAATTACTACTGGTCTTGGTTTTATGGATGATGTAATTTTTGATTCGCATTTTGAAAAACGTGGTCGCTTTGGAAGATTGGCGCAAGCAGTTTCTAGCAATCCATCTTGCATTGGAATTGGTCTTGGTGAAGATACTGGTGTACTCATTAGCGATGGAAATAAAATGGAAGCAATAGGAAGTGGCTTGGTGGTAATATTGGATGGACATGATATACGCCATAGTAATATTGCAGATATACCAGATGGTTGCCCAATAAGTATTGAAAACATGAAAGTGCATTTTCTTGAAAAAGGAAATGGATATTTACCAATAGAAAGAATCTTTATACCTGAAGTGTTTGAAGGTGCAGTTAAGAATAAGCAGGTGGAAGTAGAATAAAAGTTTTTGGATGGTTGATTTATGTATGATGATTGATTAAGATTAAGGCCTTCAAAATTTTGAAGACTTTTTCTTTTTGTAGAACTTTACATAGCTTTTTTAATAACAATGTATGCCACAATGGCTAGTAATAAAATAGTAATAATAACAATGTAAAGCCCTTGCTGGCTAGGGATACCACGCCTTTGTTTTTTCTTCTTTTTTATTTGACGATTAAGGTCGGCATTTAATTTATTTACCATTGATGTTACATGGGTTTCAGGTATTTGTTTTAATCCTTCGGCCGCATCATCATCAAACATATCTTCATCATCAAATATTTCGTTGTTTAATTCAACATTAATTTGGTGAAGTAATTTTAATTTATCGGCATCGTCACTGCCCAGTGGTGATATATTGTTTGTATCAGTATTCATTGTCAATCATTCTTTCCATTTGTATTTTAAGATTTCGTTTGCCATTTTGTATGTTGCTTTTTACTTGCAGTATTGTATAATTTGTAGTTGTCACAATTTCTTGATACGTTTTTTTCTGAAAATAAAATAAAGTTACACAAATACGTTGTTCGTCGTTTAGTAATTTTAATGCATCTTCTAAATTGGTGAGTGATACTTCTTTTTTTTCAAGGGCTTCTTTTATTTCTTTCTCATCTTCTGTAAGTAGAATACCTTCCTTCAATTCTGAAGTAGTTTTTCCTTTATCCCTCAACTTCATTAAACAATGATTTTTGGCAATCATGTATAACCAGCTTTTAAAATATTCAACCTTGTATTTATGTAGTTCGTTTATAACTTTCAAAAAAATTTGTTGTACAGCATCTTTAGCATCATCTTCATTTTTAAGATACTTCATGGTAACACCTAATAACAAACCAGTGTAGCGTTGTAATAAAATACCCAGCCACTCATTATCACCATCATTATAAAATGCATGTAAAACTTCTGTATCATCTTTATCGTGAAATCGTAATGGCATAAATGCTTATAGCATAGTTTTTGTTTTATAGTAAGATGAAAGGAAATCGAATTTCCATTTCAAATAGTTGCTCATATTGAAATATTTTTTGCTGTTGATTTTATTTCTTTTTGCTGTTGATTATTTTTTTTGTCGAAAAATAACATTTTAATAGCCACAACAACAAGTAAAATAGCAAAACATTTTTTTAAAATATCTTGCGATACTGACAGTGCAATTTTGCTGCCAAAAAAACTTCCTACCACAAATGCAATAGCTAAAATACCAATTACATTGAAGCTAATGGGTGTGCCAGCTTTTTGGCAACTGTAATAATATTGCAAAAAACCCAATATGCCAACTGGCAGCATTATTAAACCAAGGGAAGTGCCTTGTGCCGTTTGCTGATTAAAGCCCAAGAAATATACTAATGCAGGTACTATTACAATGCCACCACCTACGCCCACAATACCGCCTAACATGCCCGCTACTAATCCTACAATTAATAGAATGATGATTGTTTGAGTATCCATTTTTAATTTTTTATTTTCCATTGTTAGGGAAATGTTCTTTATACATTTTTATAGCATCTTCAATTACTTTGTATGCTGTTTCTTTATTTTGAAAATCGTCTATCTCCACAATTTTATTTTCGAGCACTTTATAATTTTCAAAATAATTTTTGAGCACATTGGTAAAATGCTCTGGCAAATCGCTAATATCTTTTAAATGATTTACCGATGGATCGTTTGCTGCTACGGCTATAATTTTATCATCTTTTTCGCCATTGTCTATCATTTGCATATTGCCAATAACGGTTGCTTTAACTAGGCAAAGCGGATTTATACTTTCGCTGCACAATACTAAAATATCTAATGGGTCTCCATCATCACCAAGGGTTTGAGGTATAAAACCATAATTTATCGGGTAATGAAAAGAAGAATAAATTACCCGATCTAGTTTTAATAAACCAGTGGCTTTATCAATTTCGTATTTGCAACTGCTGCCTTTAGAAATTTCTATGAGTGCATTTACTTGTGCTGGTGCATCAAAACCAAAACCAGCGCCATGCCATGGATGTAGAACGTACATAATGAATATTTTTAAAATTGATTAATAATTTTGAAACCAGCAAAAACCGCAACAATACATAATGCTACACTTGCTAAAATATATACACCCGCAGTTACATAATCACCTTCCTT
>JAYSOC010000473.1:0-8060 GCA_043723285.1 Ferruginibacter sp.
ATAGTGCTTTGCATAAATCTTCTTGCAATTAAATAATCTTTAAAGTTCTCTATCATGCTGATTAATTATGTGAGTGTACAATTGTGTTGATGCTAAAGAACTATGCCCCAAAAATTTTGCAATTTCTTCTATATCCATACCGCTTTGTAAAAGATGTGTTGCAATGCTGTGCCGTAAGCCATGGAGGGTAATATTTTTTTCTAACTCAGCTCGCTTTTTCATTTGTTCTAATCGTTGGTAAAATTCTTGCATTCTTATACCGTTCTGACTTACAAAAAATGCATCACTATTTGCATTATCTTTCTTTACCAACGATTTTCCATGCATATCGCAATGCCATTCTGCATTTGCATTGTGATTGTACAAAAACCATTCTCTACCTTCTTGTAAGTAATCTTTAATATCCTGTAAATGCTTTGCTGCTATTGGCACATATCGTTGTTTATTGCCTTTTCCTTTTCTTACAAACAAGAGTCTTTTATGTAAATCAATATCATTTATGTTTAAGTTTTTTCCTTCACTTCTTCGTAATCCACAGCCGTAAAAAATCGCAATAATTGCCCTGTCTCTTTGCCCGATAGCAATCGTATTATGTCGATGTTGTAAAAAAGTTGCTTCGTATAATTGCTTTATTTCTGCAATGGTTAGGATAATTCTTTCGCTGATGTTGTCTTCTGCTCTTTGGGCTGTACTTTCTACAATAAATTTTCCTGTGGAGTTTAGGAACTTTATAAAAACATTTACGGCATTGATAATTTTATTAATACTGCTGCTACTTAATGCCGTGCCTTTGTTTCGCTTGTTGGTTCGTTGCTTAATGTGGGTTATAAAATTTGTGATATGGCTGCTTTCAATGTTTAAAATACTTATGATGCCAATATTTTCTATGTAGTGTAAAAATTCTCGCAGGTGTATTGGCCAACTTTGTACCGTGCCTGTTGCATAGCCTAAGGTTTGTAAATATTCTTGGTAGCTTTTGACTAGATAATTATAATGCTGTGATTTTATTTCAAGACTGAGCATAAAAATAATTTGTGGGGGTATCTCTTTCAAAAACGATGAACTACTGAACTACTGCCGTATTTCTCTTTACTGTAGCGGCTTTAAGTGGTTTACTATCTTGCTGAACTACTTCCGAACTACTTAACCTTTGCAGTACTTCATCCATTGCCGTATTGATGCTTTGCTGTAGCTTGTTGTATTCTTCATTACTGATTACTTCATATACAAAGCCTTTCTTTTTATCGCCATCCACTTTTTTTATTAAGCCATATTGTTGCAACTCTATCATAAATCTTTTTTGCTTGCTGGGATGTTCTCTAAAATATTTTCTGATACTGCTGTTTATAAAAGTTTTCTGTTTAGTTTCTTGTAAATGATTTTTTAATTGCTCAAAATATTTTCTCGTTGCATAGCCTAGTTCATCCGATTTTTTTAATAAAATTTCTTTCATTAATTCGTTGGCTTCTTGTATATCTTCTAAAGTAGTTTCAATATAAATTTCGCCGCTTTCTTTATCTACTTTATGCTCTCGTTGGTATTGCTTATAAAACGTTACCGCCTCTATAAAAGCAATGTAGTGGGCATTTGTACGCCGTGGCTTAAAAACTTCTTTGGGTATAATTAATTTTTCTGCATACGGATTTACGACTGTAATGGGCTGCAATATTCTTTGTACGTTTTGCAGTTGCTTTTGTATTTTTTGTTGTGCAGTTTCATCAATCTTTTTTGCAGATAATTTTCTTTGATATTCCATTATTCTCTCGTCCTGTGCTTCGCTTTCATCTAAATAAATTAAGAAGCTGCGATTTGCATTGTCCTCATACACATGCTCACTCGTTGTACATCCGCCTACGCTTACAGGTCCTTTTACGGTAAGGTGTAAAGTTTTTGTATTGCCGTTCTTATCTCTTACCGTAATAGTCTTTTTTATTCTTTGCTTGCTTTGTAATTCTCTGATTGGATAGAGTGCAGTGAGTACGCCGTCATAATCTTCTATCAAAATAAGTTTATGCCCTAACTCGTCTGTATCGTAGTAATAGAAGGCATTTCCTGTTACTGATGTAATTTCTATTTTATCTTCTTCGGGGATTAGTTCGCCTACTTTTTCTTGCAAATGACTTTTACCAACTCCCGAACTTCCAAAGCTTATGATGTGTAGCGGTCGGTTAGTTTTACGACTGGTAAAAACCAAGTACATAATCAAACGATTTACTTCTTCACCGATTACGCCGCTTAATCCTATGCTGTCGTTTGTTATTTGTAATAAATTTTCTTGCTTTAAAAATGCTATTGCTTCGGCTTCTTCTTCCTTGTTTAAAATATATTTGGTGCTTTTATTTTCTAGTTTGTTTTTATCTATCTGCTGCAGCCTGTAATCTTCAACCGTATTTATTAAATTTCCGATTGCCTTATGTATGTACGTTGTGCTTAGTGTAAATCTTTCTGCAATATTCTTTATTAATTTTTCGGTTTGGGTTTCGTTGTACAGGTCTAAGCCATGGCGGATGGATGGAAAGGTTTTAAAGTCCACTTTTAATGTTACTCTCATGCTGTGCATTCCTTCTATTCTTATGCCGCCCAACAATGCAAAAAGCATTTCTTCATATTTCCATGTTACTAATTCGGGGTTGTGGTGGTTTAATTGTTCCATCTTTCAAAAGTTTTTTTATAGTTTCTCTAATTTGTCCCAAATGTACAATATCTGAGAACATAAAAAGCCTTTTTGTAGATTTTAATTTGTTTTATATCCTACATTTGTCTCTATAACCCATTTTACGGTGTTTTAATTCTTATAAATATACTTTTATGACTATCGCAGAACGCATAAGGCTAACTAGACAACAAAAAAATATTTCGCAAAAAGATTTAGCCGATAAAGCTGGCGTTAATTTAAAAAGTCTTTCGAGGTATGAACTTGATAGCAGCATTCCGCCATCTGATGCACTTAAATTAATTGCTGATGCACTCGGCGTTTCTACAGACTATTTATTAAACGATAATGAAGTGGCTATAAAAGATAAGGAACTTCTTAAAAAATTTGAAGTCATTCAAGAACTTAATGGCGATACAAAAAAACTAGTTGATAATTTTTTAGACATGATTATTCGTGACCATAAAACTAAAGCCGTTTATGGTAAATAAAAAAAACCGTTACACTTTTTTAAAATGCAACGGCTTACTTTCTTATAATTTTTATTACTCTCTTATACTGCATCGGCTGGTTAAAAACCAAGCCTAGGCGAATGCGTTATAGGCAACACCTCATTTATTGTTACCACTAGCACCAACCGAGGCAGAGCCTTTTCCTTAATCGCTCAATACCTTGCCTTTTGAACAAAGCACCATAAGGCGGTTTGTAAATAATGCCTCAACATCATATACGAGAGACCTACTCTCATCTTATTTATAGTTCGTAAAAGATTCCTCTTTTACTTCTTGGCACACCACAGAAACCCCGCCGCACTTATCTCTGCTGCATTTCTGCGCTAGGGTCGCATCTCTGCGCCATTAGGTGTGGTTAAAAAAATTGCAGAGGCTTTAGATGTTACTACCGACACTTTGATTTATGGCACACAAGATGAGAAGGTAAAAAATTCTTTGAAGGATAACGAACTGCTGAACATGTTTATTAAAGCTCAATCACTCACCAACAAACAACAGGATACCGTTAAAGACTTACTCTCCGCTTTCCTACTCAAAAGTGATTTGCAAAAAAATCTCGCTGTTGCTAAATAAAAAAACCGTTGATTAATCAACGGCTTATAAAATCTCATTCAATTATTTTTATTTCTTATTGTGTGTATTTACCTGCACCAAATTCTTCATGCAGCATTTTGGATGCTGAAGACCAAACAACTGGGCCTATAAATATTTTCTGATTGATCTGTTTATTCTTTACTCTCACTTGCCAAAAGAAAATCTTTTCAATTGTAGTTTGATAATCTGTAACAGTCTCGCAGTCTGCTTTATCATCAATACAAACATTTATTTCGTTTGTAGCAAAATAAAACCACCCTGTTTTTATTTTTCCATTTGGAAAAATACCAATGGTTCTACCACTCATTAGCCATAACATAAAAACACTGATACATAAAACAATAATCGTTATGTTATAATTTCGTAGCAACTTATACCAAAGAAAACCGCAAATCAATAATAAGACTATTTGTAAAAAAATATTGGGTGTAGTTATTTTCATCATTGCTTCACTTCCACCCGCAAAGAATGCCCTATTAAAATTAGAAAATAAAGTTAATACAGTCAATAAAGTCATTACACTAAAAAGTATAATTGATATAAAGTATTTCATTATCCTTTTTTCTTTTTTGTTGGTTTTGAAGGAGCTGGTTTTGAAGTGCTGGAAAAAGTTGCTCCTGTTGGAATTGAATTATTTTTTCTTTCACTTGGTGAAACTGTTACAGTATTATTACTCATCAAAGTTGCCGATGTTGAACCGTCAAAAGATACAGCATTATCAAACCCTTTTGATATTATATAATCCCTTATCTGGTCTAACGTCATACCACTTACTCCGTCTTGTTGTACTATTAATAAAAAATCATTTGTTTTGCTATTAAACGCAACTATAGATTTACCTACAGTAGTTGAATTTTGAAGGGCATAAGGTTTACTACTTCGTTGTTTCAGATACTTTTGATTACCTACACCTGGGTCACCTGTAATTGGCAAACCGGCCGGAGCTCCATCAGCATAGACATTTTTTTCTCCATAAGCTAATCCATTTACAACTACTGGAATGCCACCACCAAAACCAACATTTGCATTTGCCGGAACATCCCCTGAACCACACGACCATCCGCAACTTGCTGTTTGAGCCATATAAAAAGATTGCGGAGAAGACCTGCCTGAAACCACATTACCATTGGATACAGTTTGTCCAATTGGTGTTATATCTTTTGGAGAAACATAATTACCCATGCCATAAGCAATATTAGAACCCGTTCCATTTACAGTGTATTGCTGTGTATTAATAGTGTAGCGTATGCTAGAACTTGTGCCATTTTGTAAAGCGGATGTTGTAAAATTTTGACCCTCTTTCCTTTGGGTTACTGATACAATTGGATCAAATAAGGGAACAAAATTTACATTATTTATTACATATGGAGGGTCACCTTTGCCTTCAAAATCTATTGAGAGTATAGGTGAGTTTCTATGATAAGCATATGGACTTTCCCATGCATATTCAGATGTTCTTGGATCTGTTGAAAAAAATCTTCCTAAACGTGGATCATATATTCTTGCTCCAAAATCATAAGCATTTCCTTCTCCATAATCTTCGTTGTCTTGTTCCTTCCCATTAAACCCATATCGATAATTACTATTCGGTTGTGTAAACTTCCTACCTGGCATTTGAGAACCAAACGGGTAATAATCATTTGCCGTAACCACATCCGCATTATAATATGCAATTAAATTAGGGTCAGTAGTAGAAGCAACTGCTAACTTTTTATCAGAGATAGTTACCAAAACATTCCCTAAATGATTAGCCAACTCAAAGATTTTTTACCAATTCCCAAAAAAATCCGCTGCCCCTTATTTTTAAAAAAACATCAAAGAACTTTTTGGCTGTCGCCTTTCTTCATGCAATATAATAAATTTTCTTGTACATACCTTATGTATGTACGTGTATATGAGCATAGGCTTGTGTATGCCCGTACGCCTGTGTTTGCATACGCTCATGCTTGCGTACGTGAAGCGCTCGTAGCGAAAAAAAATATTTGATTGCCTAGCATACACTTCAAAGTTTAACGCAACCTCGCAGGCAATCAAATGATTTTTTTTGCAAGCCAAGCCCGCCAACATTCACCTCAAAGTATAAAAGAACTTGCGGCGGGTGCGGCAGTTTGTAAAGCCAATCGTTTGAGTTTGTAAAAGTGTTTTGCATTTTATTCATCAAAAAATATTTTATAATATTTTATCAATAAAAAATAAAATACTCGGCGAAGCCACCATGCTGCTGCATTGCCTGCTGTAAAGCAAAGCAAACAGCATATAAATAAAAAGTGCTTGCACACCATTGTTGGAAGCGTTGGCTGTCTTCGGCACGGCATGGCAAAAAAAATAATAAAAAGAGCCTGTTGGCTGAGCATTATTTTTTTTGACATTGCGGTGTTGGCTATTTAATATAATGTGATGTTATAGGATTTTTTTTCGGGGCAGAGCATGCTTGCATGAGCGTAGGAAAAATACTATAACACACATTATGTTATTTAGCTTCAGGCAGTTTTTTTGGCGTGGGTTTTTGTTCTGTGTGTCGGCTTGCAGCTCTTTTATTTTTTTCTTGTCTTTTAAAAAAATAAATGTGCTGCAATGTGGTTGGGCTACAAAAACCATGACAAAAAAAATGACTGCAACACCGCATAGCAGCCCGCCTTTGGGGCTGCAAGCCGTGCCTCGTGGCGTGGGTTTGGGATGTTTCAGGGAAGAGGGTTTTATTTTCTAATGGTGGTTTTATGCTAACGCAAAACTCCAACCAATGGTTGGAGTTTTAATTTCTCGCACCATTGGTGCGACTTTTTAATTTCTTGCACCAACGGTGCAAGTATTCTAATATTTTTTAGGCTCCATACTTGTATGCCTAAGACGAACTACAAAAACTTCGTTGGGTGTTACATAATAAACAATGCGGTATCGTAATATTTCAAAATAAAGATAATTGCCATCATTATTTCTTTTGTGAGGGTCTTGCCTGTGAACCCATCTATCATCTTCCAATCCAATAATTTTATCTAGCAATGTTAACCTTACTTTTTCTGCATTTTGTTCGGAGTCCTCTCGGATAAATTTTATAGCTGCATTAAATTGCCTAGTGGCTTGCTTCGTCCAAGTTACTTTCCGTTTTTTCATTACCATTTTTTCGACATTTGTACCACTTCTTCATGGCTATAAACTTCTCCTCGTTTTACTTCTTCCATTGCTGCATCTATTTCTTTGTTGTATTGAGCTACACTAATTCTTTCACCTTCTTGCATTTCATCTTCCAAAAGTGCATACAATCCTTTTACTTTTTTATCGTCTGCTATTTGCATAAAATTTGATAATCGCTGACGTATGGCTGTTGTATTCATAACTTCTATTATTTTTCACAAATTTACATTTTTTATCTATCCAAACGGATGATGTTTTTCTAATTGGTCGGTTAAGGTTTCTAGTTCCTGCACTTCGTAGGCTTCTGTACTGTGGATATATTTATGCCCCGCCATATATTGAACTTGTCGCTTATTATGCTGCCGCAACCAATACAATATTACACTAGCTCTAATGTGCTGTGCATTTTTTATTTGTAAGTTGATACCTTTTAATTCTTCCAATAATAAGTTTATAATGTTGTGTAAATTTCCTGCAAACAAAAACTCACTTTTACAAATAAATTTATCTCGTACACCTCCGTGTATGTATGTGTGAAGCGTAATAATTTGTTGTGATGATAATTTTAATTCTCTACTATTACTTCTTGTGGTACTTGGGATGTAAATAATTCCATCGTTTAAATTTAGATGATTGACTTCCAACTTTTCCAACTCGCCGCTGTGTAAACCCTGCCATACTAGTAAACCTGTGATGATAATATTTCTTTGATGTGCTAAGTTTGTTTTTTCTTGTATGTGTGAAGGAACTTGTTTTTCTAACGCTTTATAATTATTGTACAGCTGCAGAAGTTCATCATAACTTAATGGATTTTGAATAATAGTTTTTGCTTTACCTTTTATTCGTAGGGTTCTTGCTGGGTTTCTTGTAATTAGATTTTCTTCTTTTAAAAACTCAAAATATTTACTAATGCTGCTTATCCTTAAATTGATTGTTGATACATCTTTGTTTTGCTTTTGCTCATAATTTACATAGTTTAATAAATCTGTGTACTGCATATTTTCAGCTTCTTGCAATCCATTATTTTCTACCCATTTTAAAAAGTAACCAACGTTTAGTAAATGCCCGTTAATAGTGCTTTGCATAAATCTTCTTGCAATTAAATAATCTTTAAAGTTCTCTATCATGCTGATTAATTATGTGAGTGTACAATTGTGTTGATGCTAAAG
>JAYSOC010000474.1:0-3210 GCA_043723285.1 Ferruginibacter sp.
ATAGAAGGGTTGTATTGTTTTTTTGAAGGGGAAAGAGGTTCTGATAATGGGTATTACGTTCCAAGAATAAAACAACATATTGAAAAATACCATCCAATAAATTGTGCAGGTAGAGATAAAGTATTAAAAGTTCATAGATTAGTTAAGCAGCATAATGAATATGATAAATACAAAAAAGCCTTTTTTATAGATAGAGATTTTAATATTCCCTTAGAATCACAAATACCCCCAATTTTTGAAACAGAGTGTTATTCAATCGAAAATTATTATGTTACTGCCGAAGTCTTTAAAGAAATAATAAAAAATAATTTTCAAATATCTGAAGTGGATGACGATTTTAATGTTTGCACTTCTCTGTTTCTGGAACGGCAAAAAGAATACCATGAAGCCACAAAATTATTTAATGCATGGTATGCTTGCTTGATAGATATTAGAAATTCTGAAGGCAAACAAACAGGATTGAATCTCAATGATAAATTACCAAAAGGGTTTCTGGATTTTTCATTAGAAGGGATTTCTAAAAAGTATGATCTTGATATTATTAAAGCTACTTTTGAAAATGCTACAGAATGCCCATTGGATAAGCTAGAAGCAAAAATACTTGAGTTTACAAATTGTGAACAATCTAAAACGTTTCGAGGGAAATATGAGCTAACTTTTGTTAGAGAATTTTTGCAAATGTTAATTCAAGATTCAAAAACTGCGAAGAAGTTTCTTAAAAATAAAATAACATCATCTTTTTCTCCACCAAGTAATGATCAAGCATTAACTATTTTTTCTGCATTTGCAGAAACGCCAGAAAATCTTAAATTATATTTGAGTGAAGTAACAAAATAATTAATTTTGAAATTCACCACCATCTCCGACACCCACGGTAAACACAGCCACCTACAACTCCCCGCAGGCGATGTGCTCATACATGCAGGCGATGTATCGTCTATGGGTAAGGAGTATGCGGTATTAAATTTTTTAGATTGGTTTGCCAAGCAAGATTATGAACACAAAATTTTTATAGCCGGCAATCATGATTTTTATTTTGAGCGCATGCCCGATACAGATATACAAAATATTATTCCAAGCAATGTTATTTATTTAAACGATAGTGGCGTTACTATAAATGGTATCAATATTTGGGGTTCGCCAGTTTCGCCATGGTTTTACGATTGGGCTTTTAATAGGCACAGAGGTGCACCAATACAAAAATATTGGGATATGTTACCAACCAATACAGATATACTCATAACCCATGGTCCTGTGTGTGGCATACTAGATTATACAACAAGTGGCATGAGTGTGGGCTGCGAAGATTTATTGGTAAAAGTGCAAGAAGTAAAACCTAAGTTTCATATATGCGGGCATATACACGAGGCGTATGGTATGCAAGAAAAAGACGGTACTACATTTATTAATGCAAGTGTGCTCAATGAAAAATATGTATTGGTGAATGAGCCGATTGTTTTTGAGGTGTAATTTATTTCTGAGTAACGTCTGCCGCATGGGACGTTGCGTATAGTTTTAGATTAGCTTATTTTTATAATACTGCACCGCTTTCCCTCATCATGTGACCTTGCGAGGAAGTATTGTTTGTACGCTTGACTATTTAATTATTTTAATCTTGATAATTTGTTAGATAGGCACTCTTACTATAGCAGTTGTGCCTTCCTTATCGCTGCTGTCGTATTGTAAATTACCATCTAAAAGTTGCACCCTGCTTTTTAGGTTGCTAATACCAATGCCATTCTTTTTTTCTTCAGGCATGCCTTTGCCGTTATCTTCTACCACCAATAAAATGTGATTGCTCATTTTACGCAATTGTACTAACACTTCTGTAGCATGGCTATGTTTAATAATATTGTGAGCTAACTCCTGAAAAATTCGGTAAAGTGTTATTTCAATTTTATTTGGTAAGCGTTCTTCTGGTAAAGTTGAATGCAGTTCAAATTGTATTCCTGTAGGGGCTAATATTTTTTGGCAAATATCTTCTATGGCTAATTTTAATCCATAATCTTTAAGCGTTTGCGGCATTAGTTCATGAGAGATATTTCTAATGTCCAAACTAATGCGATTTAATTCTTCGATAAGTTTAGAGTCTGCATGTTGCTGATGCATGGCTAGTTTTACAGCTACAATCTCTTGTGCAATACCATCATGTAGTTCTCTTCCTATTCTTGCTTTTTCTTTTTCTTCACCTTCTATAAAGGCATCAATAGAAATTTGCTTTTGTGTAGCGTTTTCTTTAGCAATGCGTTTGTTTGCCCTGTAGTACAACCATAAGCCAGCAAGTGCCGCAAGCATTACCATTGCTGCAATTAAGTAATATAGGCGGTTTTTCTTTTGTTGCTCTGCTTCTATTTTAAATTGCAAAATTTGATTTTTAAATTTTGACTCTGATTCGGAATAAGCTTGTGCATTTACTTTTTGATAATCAGTAGCTAATAATTTATAGGCAGAATCGGTTAATCTATATGCTTCTTTATAATTTCCACTATTTCTAAGTACTTCACCATACACTTGCATAATATGCGTTTTGTCTTTAGTAAGGGTTGGGTTTTTTGAGACAAAATCAGCTGCTTCTTTAATGTTAACTATAGCTTCATTGTGTTTACCTGTTTCTGAAAGCGATTGGGCATAAAAGATTAATGCCCCTAAATACGGAGAAGTAAATTTCCCCCTGGATAATTCAATAATTTGTTTATAATAATAATTGGCACTATCGTATTTTTTTTGAAACTGCAAGCTAGTTGCCATTAGTCGCAAGGTTTTAAACCCTTGCTCACTAACCAACGAATCGCTTTTTATTAAATCATTATAGGCTATTGCAAAAAAAGAGTCTGCAGTTATAAAATTATTTATCCCTTTTCTCTTTAAATAAATTTCGTCTAAATAAATTGCTCCAAGGTTAGTGGCTAACTTAGCACTGGTTTCATGATTATTATCTTTTATAGACAACTGTAAACCTTGTCGCCAATTAGCTTCTGCTCTTGACTTGTCATCTAAATAATATTGTGCCCTACCTTTTACAAGCAATACTAAAGCCAGTAATTTTGTATCGGTTGATTTGGTTAGTAGCTCAATACTTTTGTTAGAATAAAATATGCAAGAATCGTAGTCGCCAAGTAAAAACTTTTTTTGTGCCATAAGGCAATGCAATTCCGGATTTGATTTGTCATTAGCCAAAACGGCTTCCAATTTTTTTAAAGCTGTAGCAGG
>JAYSOC010000475.1:0-3208 GCA_043723285.1 Ferruginibacter sp.
AGATAATCACAGGCAAAAGCGACAGATATGGCAGGTACCTTATTAAGAGGATTAAAGAACACTTCAACAAAGAGCAACACCAAGTTGTTACTGTGGAAGAGTTCTGCCAGTATATGGGTTTACAGCAAGAAATTGTTGCAAAGCACATAAGATAAATATCTGATTTTCGCTACTGCTTTTGGTGCTTAAATTTTGCACTTTTTACACAAATTTTTATCTGCTTTTCTTTGTTATTAGCTTGCTTATGTTCGTTTGTTTTGTGGTCGCATTTTTGGTCGCAAATTAAAAAAGCGACTATCAATTTAATGATAATCGCTTGATTATTAAGTGGGAGTTACAGGAGTCGAACCTGTGACCCTCTGCTTGTAAGGCAGATGCTCTAAACCAACTGAGCTAAACTCCCTGATGATAAAAGAAACCAAATTATTGATTACCCTTTTTCAATTTCGGATTGCAAAGATAGGGGTCTATCATTTTATAGACAAACTTTTTTAAAAATAATTTATCTGAACTTGTTTTTAAGTACCGCAAGCGCATCATTCAAAGTAGCAGGTTGTACTTCTTTTGCAGGCGCAGCAAAGCTTTGTTTGGATTTAGGAATGTGCTGAGATGGTCTGCTTTGTTGTGTTGGTGCCACTTCCGTTTGCTTTATAGAAAGTGTAATTCGCTTACGAGCCACATCTACTTCCATTACTTTCACTTTTACATGCTGGTTTAGTTTGAGCACTTCGCTTGGGTCTTGTATATACTTATGTGCAATTTCTGATACATGTACTAGGCCGTCTTGTTTTACACCAATATCTACAAAAGCGCCAAAGCGTGTAAGGTTGGTTACGATGCCAGGCACTTCCATTCCTACATGCACATCCTCTATTCCAAAAATTTGTGCAAACTCAAAAACCTGTGCCTCGCTTCTTGGATCGAGCCCTGGTTTTTTTAATTCGTTTATGATATCATTAATGGTATGCGCACCAAAATTTTCGTTGATGTATTTCTTTTTATCAATCGTTGTCAACAAAGTTTCATTACCAATTAATGTATTCACATCTGCATTAATATCTTTTGCCATTTGTTGTACGAGTGTATATGCTTCTGGGTGTACAGCACTTGCATCAAGCACATCATCTGCACCTGGTATGCGTAAGAAACCAGCACATTGCTCATACGCTTTACCACCAAGGCGAGGCACTTTTAATAATTGTTTTCTACTCGTAAATTTTCCTTCTTGTTTTCTATATGCTACAATATTTTCTGCAATCGTACTACCAATACCACTCACATAACTTAGCAAATGTTTGCTGGCTGTATTTAAATTTACACCTACATTATTTACACAACTCACTACCGTTTGGTCTAGTTTTTCTTTAAGCCTTGGTTGGTTTACATCATGTTGGTACTGCCCTACCCCAATACTTTTTGGGTCTATTTTTACCAACTCTGCCAATGGATCCATCAGCCTACGGCCTATGCTCACAGCGCCTCTTATCGTAATATCTTGGTCAGGAAATTCTTGTCTTGCTATTTCCGAAGCAGAGTAAATACTTGCGCCATCTTCGTTTACCAAATAAACTGGCAGACCAATATTTAATTTTTTTATAAATTGCTCTGTCTCTCTTCCTGCCGTACCATCACCAATGGCAAATGCTTGTGTGTCGTATTGTTTTACCAACGAGCGAATGGTATGTTCCGCATCATCCATTCTATTTTTTTCGTGCACAAAAATGAGTGCTGTTTTTTGCAACTCTCCTTTTTCATCTATACATACTACTTTGCATCCTGTTCTATAACCTGGGTCTATTGACAATATTTTTTTACTACCTAATGGTGAGCTTAATAATAATTGACCTAAATTTTCTGCAAATACATTTATGGCTTCTTCATCTGCTGCCGTTTTTAATGCTGTTCTAAACTCCGTTTCCAAACTAGGTTGCAATAAGCGGCGATAGCTGTCTTTAATGGCTTTGCGAATTTGCTCGCTGCAAGTGCTCATGCCTTTTATATACACGTCTTCAATAATTTCTAATGCAATCTCTTCTAGCGGTTCTATGGCTATTTTTAAAAACCCTTCTAAAAATCCACGCAAAATGGCTAGCGTTCTATGCGATGGAATGGTCGAAATTTTTTCAGAAAAAGCATAATAATCTTTGTACTTAATGGCTTCTGTTTCTTTATCGGTAATCACCGTACTTTTTACCAACCCTTCTTTTTCAAAAAACCTGCGCAGCTTTTCTCTTACAGTAATATCTTCATTTACGGTTTCTGCAATAATATCTCTAGCACCTTGCAAAGCAGCATCAGCCGTTAATACTTTTTCGTTTATAAATGCAGCGGCTTCTTTTTCTACTTCAATATCTGTTTGTGCCAAAAGCATATCTGCTAAGGGTTGTAAGCCATTCTCTCTAGCTACTACTGCTTTTGTTTTGCGCTTTTGTTTGTAAGGCAAATAAATATCTTCCAATTGTGTAATGGTAATTGCCGCATCTATTTTTGCTTGCAATTCCTCCGTCATTTTCCCTTGCTCGGTGATGGTTTTTTCAATAAATATTTTGCGTTCTGCAAATTCATTCATCGATTTATTTTCGTCTTGTATTTGTTGTATTTGCACTTCGTCTAATGCGCCAGTGCTATCCTTTCTATATCGAGCTATAAATGGTATGGTACTGCCTTCGCTTAATAATTGTAATACGGTTTCTACCTGCGATGGTTTTATGGAGAGTTTTTGTGCTATGAGGTTTTGGAACATTGAGTTTGGTGTTTGGTGTTTGGTGTTTGGTGTTTGGTGTTTACTTCGATACAGATTAACAATTTTCTTTTTTGTTTACTAGCCAATATCCTCGACCTGCCTGCCGGCATAGGTAGGTTGAACTTCAGTGGCAAGTTTACAATGAGTTTGTCGAATTGCACATTTCATCTTCAAGTCATTATTGAACATTTTTTTGGATTGCGAAAGTAAGGGATGAAAAGGAAAGAAATAAATTAAAAATAATATTGTGGGTAAAGAATTTTAAGTACCTATAATTTGAATACAACATCGTAATTAAAACAACCCGTAACCAGTAACTCCTAACCCGTAACTCATTGAAAAACCAGCTTCTTCTCCGGATTCTCCTCCACATAATTATAAATACTGTTTCTTATAAAATCATTATCCGTAAAGGGTTGTAGCGTTTCTTTTAAAATGCTTAAAGATGATACATTTGTATCGGAT
>JAYSOC010000476.1:0-3203 GCA_043723285.1 Ferruginibacter sp.
GAACCACTGCAGATAATCCATAAGCAAACTTTCTTTTCTCAATAAACTTATAGCTTGCATGCTGAAAAATTTTACGAGAAAGATTGGTAAAATAATTAAAGTGATGACTCTTATCTGTACGTAAATCTGTAATTAATCTTGAAACCAAAATACCACAGAACAATGATAATAAAATACCAATAATTTGTGTAGTAGCAAAACCCAATACTGGACCAAGGCCAAAATACAATAATATAAATGCAGTAAGTAAAGAAGTAATATGCGCATCTAATACTGGCGCAAGCGAACGACGATACCCTTCGCTAATAGCTGCTGGATATGCTTTTCCTTTAGTAAGTTCTTCTTTTATTCTTTCAAAAATAATAACGTTGGTATCCACCGCTAAACCAATAGTAAGTACTAAACCTGCAATACCCGCAGCAGTAAGTGTAAAACCAAACATAGCCAATACACCAATAGTGAAAAGCAAGTTTAATATCAAAGCAATATTAGCAACCCAACCGCCAGTATTATAATACAACAACATTAATCCAAAGATTACTAAGAAGGAAATGATGAATGCATTTCTACCACCAATCAAACCTTCTTGACCAATAGTAGCACCTACAATTTGCTCTTGTACAATTTTTGGTGGAGCATCAAGCTTACCAGATTTTAAAACATTGGCTAAATCTTGTGCAGCTTCTACTGTAAAGTTTCCAGATATTTCTGTGTTACCACCTTCTATTTTACCGTTTACTTTAGGAGCAGAATACACTACATCATCTAAAGATATTGCTACAAAACGTTGGTTGTTTTTTTCTGTAAGATTAGCCCAAGTACGAGAACCTGCGGCTGTCATTTGCATTTTTATAGATGGTAGTCCTTTTTCATCATAACTCTGACTTGATTCTGCTACACCATCACCTTCCAAAGGTGCTTTATCCGAACCATTTACTTTTTCTAGTGCATATACTTGAAAGTAAGAACCGCCTTTTCCTTTTTCTTCTACACCGTACATTAATTTGACATTGTTGCCAAGTGCATTTGCAAATACTGGATTGTTAATGTATGAATTTAAAAGAAACGTATCTTTTGAAGCAATTGTTCCAATGATACCAATATCGCCACCATTAGCCAATTGACCAGTTTTTTGATCTACTGGTAATCCCATTATAGAAGTAATAACGCCAGTAGTTAAAGAGTCTCTCTTTGCTTTTTCAGCAGCAGTAAGGTTTGTAGCGGTATCGGCTTTTAAGAATTTTGCCAATGCTTTGTCTGCATCAAAAAATGATTTTTGAAATGCTTGGTCTTTTAACATTACCACACTCCAAAATTGTAGATTAGCAGAAGTTGTTAAAATATCACGAACTCTTTGAGCATTGGTAACGCCAGCAAGTTCCACATTTATTACACCCTTATTTAAATCTAAATTTAGATTTGGTTGAGCCACACCAAACTTATCAATTCTTTTTTGAAGAATTTTATATGTTTGATTGATTGCACCTTTTGCTATTTCTTTTAATTTGCTTGTAACGGCAGCATCATCATCGTTAATTTTTACATCTTTATTTGGACCAGAGAATAAACCAGATAATTTGCCAGCACCATTTTGAGCAATAAAGTTTTTACTAAAAAGATCTACAAAATTTCCTTCAGCAGTAAGCTTTTCGGCTCTTGCTGTTTGCAAAGCTTTTGCTAATGCAAGGTCTTTAGGATTGTTGCTCAAGGATTGTAACAACTTTTCCAAACTCACATCCATTGTTACACTCATACCGCCTTGCAAATCTAAACCAAGGTTTAATTCGTATTCCTTACACTTTTGGTAAGTAGTACCAAATATTGGAAAAATTTCTTTTTCTTTTGTGCTATCTAAAATGCGAAGCGTTTTTGCTTTTACAATAGCATCGGCTTCATCTACAGATTTCCCTGTTGTTTGATTTTTTACAAGCTTAGTAGCTTGAGCTTTTACGTTTCCTTCGTAGTTATGCACCACCCAAGTGTAAGAAAGTTCCCAAAGAGATATGAGAATAAGTGCAATGGTGAAAAACCAAACTAAACCTTTCAATTTCATGTTAAAAATCTTTAAATTATAAGCGTTGTTAATTTTTTTTACAAGTGTGCAAAGATAGGGGAAAATGGCATTGTTGCGTTAGGCGTGGATATTTTGATTTATAATTTTTTGTAAAGTGATATTTAGGTTGGTTTTGAGTCTAAAATTGGAAACTATAAATGTAAATGGGTTTGAATTATTGTTGATTAAAGATAAAAAGATGAAGGGCTGCGCTGCTTAGACGGAAATCCTTTTTTTTGTCCGCCCCTTGGCGGAAAAAAAAAGATTGGAGGCGGGCAGCGGACAAATGTTTATTAATGGTATATGTTCAAAGCCCCAAAGCATTTGTGCAAATAAAATAAAACAAACTTATTTTTGTATTTCTATCAGTCGGCTATCGCTTCGTATTTATACGGGGAGGAAAGTCCGGACAGCACAGGGCAATACACCGGTTAATGGCCGGCTGTTATGTGTCATGCTGAGCCTGTCTGCCTTTAGGCAGGCTTGTCGAAGCATGGCGCATAACAAGAAAAAGTGCCACAGAAAATAACCGCCATACGCAAGTAGGGTAAGGATGAAAATGTGAGGTAAGGGCTCACAATTTGTGCAAGTAATTGTATAAATGGGTAAACTTTGTATGCTGTAATGCCACATATACCTCTGCTCCTAAAAGGGAAGCGGGCGGCTCGTTTGCGGTATGCTTAGGCATACGTAGGGGAGGGTAGGCAGCAAGATTGTAACAGTAATGTTGCAGCAAGATAAATGATGGCCTTTGTTGCAATAAACTTGCAATAAAAACAGAATCCGGCTTATGGCTGATAGATTTTTTTGTTTTTGCCACTAATGGCACGAATTTTCACGAATGGATATCATTAGTGTTCATTGGTGTTATTCGTCGCTTTTTTTTATTTGTGAATCATTTGTTTTTATTCGTGTTAATTAGTGCAATTAGTGGCAACAGAAATTCACATAGTGAATTTAAGAAATACGCTTTGCTAGTAACTTCAAAAATTTCGCTCAAAAAAATTCATAACTTTATATAAAGCAAATACAATAATAATGGTTAACGATATATAGTACATATATCTACCATTTTCTCTTGTTTCTTCATCGTATTTAAAATATTCTTTACCAGTATATTTACTTATGTTTTTTGCAAAGGCAAGGTTAT
>JAYSOC010000477.1:0-3203 GCA_043723285.1 Ferruginibacter sp.
GGCTTTTTTGTATGATATAATATTTTTGTATATTTACTAAAACAAATTATCATGGTAGCAATAATGGGTACATATGAAAACGGCGTGGTAAAACTTAATGAAGAAATAAAAAGTGAAACTCCACTTAAGGTTATTGTAACTTTTTTAGAAGAATTTAAAGCAAAGGAAGAGCATAATCCCCCTAAGAGATTAAGATTAGAAGATTTTCATTTTGCTGAAAGTAGGGCTGCGTTAAAAGACATTAAAGGCTCTTTAAGTGAATCATTAATTGAAGAAAGAAGAAGTTATTTATGAATATATTCTTAGACACTTCCAGCCTTATAAAATTGTATTTCTTTGAAGAGGGAACAATATTGCTTGAAACATTTTTATCTGAAAATGATATAAATTTTATTTTTCTATCAGAAATTTCTAAACTTGAGTTTGAATCTACGTTATGGAAAAAAGTGAGGACAAAAGAGCTTGAAGAACAGAAGGCAAAGCTTCAATTGATGCTTTTGAGAACGATAAAGATAAATTCAAATTTATACCTTTAAATAACAGTATTTTATTAAATGCTAGAACACTTATATCAAAATATGGCAAAAATGGATTAAGAACATTAGATAGTATTCAACTTTCATCGTGTATAGGGGTGAAAGATTTAACCAACAAATATTTTACATCAGACAAAACTTTGCTAGATATTTTTATCAAAGAAGATTTACCGATTTAATTTGCAATATTTTTCTTCGTTAGTAGTTGTAACGTAATTGCAATCCCCACTACCAATAAAGCACCAATAACATTCAACCACAAAAAAGAAATTACATCTAACTTATAAATTACAATTATGGCAAGCTGAGCAATAATAGCAGCTATAAAAACTGAATTGGCTTGTACATGCTTTATCCAAAAAGCTACTAAAAAAATACCAAGTATTACACCATAAAAAATAGAACCTAAAATATTTACTGCTTCTATCAAACTATTACCAATATTTTGTGCAAACATGGCAATGATAATACAAAAAATACCCCAGCCAAATGTGTACCATTGAGATATTTTATAATCATTAATCTCTTCTCCACCTTTTTGGAAAAATTGTTTGTGAAAATCTATCATAGTGCAGGCAGCTAGTGAGTTTAACGCCCCTGCAATACTACCCCAAGCGCTTAAAAAAATAATAGCAAACAATAAACCAATTAAGCCTATAGGTAAATTATTTTTCACAAATCGCAGAAAAATAAAATTAGTATCATTTATTTTATCATCCTTCAAAGCCTTTGCCAATAAGAACTTGTACTCCGCTCTATATTTTGTAGCCTCCACTATATTTTTATTAGCAGCGGCAATGCTATATTTTTTCTCTACCAAAATCAAAGAATCTTTATAAGGGGTTTTATAAGCAGCGGTAGTTTTTACTTCATCAAAATATATTGGGGCTTTATTGTACAAATAAAAAGTAAAAATTAAAATACCAATTAATAAAATGAAAAATTGCATAGGTACTTTTACAAGCCCATTCATCAATAATCCTTTTTGGCTTTCTTTAATATTTTTAGCTGTAAGATACCGCCCCACTTGGCTATGGTCTGTACCAAAATAACTTAACGCCAAAAAGAAACCTCCAATTGATCCACTCCAAATATTGTATTTATCCTTCCAATCAAACCCTTTGCTGGTAAAGCCTGTGGTTATTACATTCATTTTACCAAAAGATGCTGCTTCTTTTATTGCGTCTGTAAAACCCATATTAACGGGCAACATTTTTACAGCAATATATCCAATCAAAAAAAGTGAAATGAATACAATAATCATTTGCAATTTCTGCGTATGCGCCACTGCACGTGAGCCACCACTAATGGTATAAATAATTAAAATACCACCCATTAAAATGTTGGTGTAATAAATATTCCATCCCATAATAGAGCAAAGAATAATAGATGGCGCATAAATACTAACACCAGTACTTAGCCCACGAGAGAGCAAAAATAAAAAGGAGGTAAATGTTCTTGTTTTTACATCAAAACGTTTTTCTAAAAACTCGTATGCTGTAAAAACTTTTAGTTTGCTATACACTGGCACAAAGAAAATAGCAATCACAATCATAGCAAACGGCAACCCAAAATAATACTGTATAAAGCGCATACCATCTGTGTATGCTTGCCCAGGCCCTGTAAGGTATGTGATAGCGCTAGCTTGCGTGCCCATTATGCTTAAAAGCACCAAGTACCATGGCATGCTTCGGTTACTCAAAAAATAACCTTCTAAGTTTTTTGAGGTTTTGCTTTTGAATATGCCATAAGTAACTATACAAAACAAAACAGTAATTAATATTAGCCAATCGTAAACGCTCATAATCTATTAATATCAGTTAATTTTTAACCTTCTTCAATAGTCATTCAGTGATTGACTAATTGAAGAAGGTTCTTTGAACTTTGAACTATTTCAACTTTGAACTTTTTGAACTTTCCTCATTTTCTTTTTGCTATTAAATTTGCAAACAACCTATATGCACCACCCACTCCCGCTGGCAACTCTCTAAAAAAAACCAATCCTGTGTAAACATATTTCCCTTTGCCATAATCAGCCACAATAAGGCTTCCATCTTGCGCTGCTTCGCCAGGGTCTTTCATGCTCAATATTTTTTTGTATGAAGAATCAATTTTTTCTGCATTATAAATAGAACGTTCTTGTATCCATCCATCAAAATCTTTTTCTGTTATTTTATTAGGATAATTTAATGCAGGATGATTGGGTAATAAAAAATTTACTTTAGCCGTTTCATCCGTAATTCTATTTCTACTAATGGTAAATGGATATGGCGACATATTTGCTTTTACTGGCCCTAGTTGATTGTTGGTATTGTATTGTGTAAGTAAAACGCCTCCATCTTTTACGTACTGCATAAGTGTTGGGTGCACATTACTTAACCAAGAATGTATATTGTATGCACGCACGCCAGTAATGATTACATCAAATTGTTTTAGAGTAGATGTGGTAATATCTTTTTCTGTAAGCATAGTTACTTTATAACCCATTTGCTCCAATGCCTGTGGCACTTTATCACCTGCACCTACAATGTATCCAGCAGTTTTCCCCACAGTTTTCAAATCTATTTTCAACACCTTCACTCTATCTTGATAATTGTAAAAAATATCTGGTATATGATCGTAACTTATTTTCTTTAGCGATGTGTATTGGTGCTCAAACATAGAAGG
>JAYSOC010000478.1:0-3202 GCA_043723285.1 Ferruginibacter sp.
CTAATACAAAAAATATAATTATTCCTATTACAAATTTGGGTAGCGGCATTTATAATATTCATGCCTCTATTGGCAATAGAGCAGGCTGGAACCAACAATTTAATAAATACTAAAGAGAAGCTGCAATAGTTTCCCACTTTGCATTGGCATCAAATGCTTTTTTAAAATTTCCTTTTTTATCGTATAAAAAAATAGCGGGGAAACTTCGTACTTCGTAAAATGCACCAAGAAAGTAAGATGCATCCCATCCTACTTTTATATTTGGGTAATCTGCAAGTTTAAGATCTGTATAAAACTTTTTTAAATGGTTGTAAGCAAGTGCAGTTGCCATTACAATTTGTACTTTCTTAAATAAACTGTAATGTGCCAATAGGTCTTCTGTTGAATGCACACAGTGATCACAATCGGGGCTAAAAACCATTAAAATAGTGGCACGCCTTTTTTTAAGTTGGTCTTTTATAAATACCACACTATCTGGTGCCGCTATTAATTTAAAAGGTGGCACAGTTGGTATGCGTTTATAATTTGGCAAGCTATCTTTTGTGGCTTGTGCAAAAGAAATATTGCATAATAACATCAATATAAATAATCCAGTAGTTTTTTTCAATGTTTTCTTTTTTGCAAAATATATTTTAAAATAGCGTTTTGAAAGCGTTCATTTTTTTTATAAAATTGTAACAGTGATTTTACAATAAATGCGATGCAGAAAAAATAAAATTGATTTTTGTAAAAAAATTAATCTTCTTTTCCGCCTTTATCACCCACAAAATATTGTTCCTTGTTTTTAAACAATACATTAAAAGTAGTAAGTGAGCCATAGCAACGAGTAATGTATTGTTGTATGTTTACTTTTTCTTCTTCGGTTAATTTTTTGTGGCTATTAATATTTTGCTCAAGCACACGAAGTCTATCTCTAAGCATTACAATTTTGTGAAAAAAATCATCAATCGGAATTTCTTTTGGTTTTAAGGTTTTATCTGCCGTTTGTAAAACCATAGTGCCGCCAATCCATTTATCACCAAGTGGTACATTTTCTGTTATACCGCCCCACATTTTTAAAATTTTCAATAAAGATTTTTCTACTTCCGATGTTGTTTCTATTTCTTCGCTCACATTTTCTGCAATAATTTCTTCTAGCTTATTATCGCCTTTATCTATTTCTTTTATTCCTTGCTCAATAAAAGAAATTAAATACGTAGCGTATTTTATTCCAACAATTACGCCTGGGCCATGTTGTGTGTGTTGTAAGCGTGTGCCAATACCTAAAGTGAGTTGATCCATATTTTATTTTTTGTAAAAATAATCAATCTTGGTTTATCAAAAATAAAAAAGCTATCTCCATTTATTGAGATAGCTTTTTTGAAATAAAATGGCTTTTATTTAATTTTCATTATACCAAACCTTGTTCTTCTTTTAAACACTTTAATTAAATCAGAACTTATTAATAAAGTGTTTTCAGATACCCTTGCAAAGTTCCTTGGTAATGCTATATAATCTTCATCATCGTTACTAAAAATGGCTTGTCGGCTTAATCCTCCTTTTGTGTCTATAGTAGCAGCAGCCAATACAGAGTTTTTAAACTTCATAATATCATCTGGCTTTTTTTCTAAATCTCTATCAACATTATCTTTATCATCATTGAAGAGCAATACCAATTTGTCTTTGTATATAAACGGATAGTATCCTAAAAATAAACTAAAGGGCACCCCAGCTATAAATTTTTGATTTTTTGGAATTCTCGTAAAACTGGCTTTACCATCTTTATCTATATTAGTATTTACTATATCACCATATTGATATTTATAGTATGTACGGCTACCATATTTATCATAAACGTATTGAACATCGAATGTATAATATTCACTAATCAAATCTACACTACCATTTGACCTTGCTAAAATTTGGTTTATGCTAAAATGAGAAGATAAACCTGGGTCTTTTTCTTTTTTATTTCCAAAACCATCTTTATCCACTAGTCTAATCAATTCCGAATCGAAAGGAACCATTTTAGGATTTTTTACTTCGCTAGTATTACCATCGAAAGTTGCATAAAAAGCACCATTAATACGACCATTGTGTTTTTGCTTATACAAACCTGCTATTGTTACCATACCATTTTTATTGTACTTTAGTTTTGTACCTTGTATAAAATTATTATTGGTATTAAAAGTTATTTCT
Organism: Ferruginibacter sp.; assembly: GCA_043723285.1. Classification (GTDB taxonomy): domain Bacteria; phylum Bacteroidota; class Bacteroidia; order Chitinophagales; family Chitinophagaceae; genus Ferruginibacter. The sequence continues at coordinate 2,179 of JAYSOC010000478.1, forward strand.
TTCTCCTTGGCAGTACCGTTAGCATATACAAGCAGTTTATAAACATAAGATGGAATTTTTTCGCCATTCTCTCTTACAGTTTCTCTTTTTACTTCTTTATCAAAATGTTTTATAGCCACAAAAACTTTTCCATCATCGGTAACATCTTTGCTACTGATATATACAAATTTTTCTAGTATTGGCAATTCTATTTCTTTGGCCCATATTTTTTTTAAATCGGTATCAAATACGCCTACATAAAACTTCTTGTTTTCTTTTTTCCTCTCGGGCCCTTCTACAAAAAGTAATATTTTACTAGAATCCTCAGATAGTTTATAAGTAACTTCTGCTTGGTCTCCTTTATTATCCGATTCATACGTACCTAAAGTAATTTTAGATGAAGCCGCTAACGTTTTTTCATCAATTTTTAAAGCATAGGCAGTTGTTGTTTTCGATTCTTTATCATAAGCACTATATAAAAAGAAAACATTTTTACCATATTTTTCAAAACCCTTTAGCACTGCATTTTTATCATCAATGGCTAATTCATTTTCTTTTAGGGTTTCTGTATTTTCATTTACAAGCATTAGTATTGGCGTAGTTTTTACACCACCACTAAACATTCCTCCGCCAGAAGATTTTAATTTGAGTACGATCGTTTTACCACCACCAATAGGCACAGCATCATCAAATTCGTATTTCAATTTTGCCTTATCGCCCCAAGACACATCAAATGTTTGAGCAAACAAATTTGCAGAAAAAAAAGACCCAATAAACAAAAATAAAATAGGTTTAATTAATTTTCTCATAAAGTATAGCTTTTTAGTTAGTTGAGCACAAATGTATGTATATTTGCTAACCAAAAAAAACTAGCTATAAAAATGAAAAAAAACATCCTATTTGTATTGCTTTTTAGCATTCTTGCTACAACAATACATGCACAAGAAACCGTTTATTTTTATAGCTAGTTTTTTTTGGTTAGCAAATATACATACATTTGTGCTCAACTAACTAAAAAGCTATACTTTATGAGAAAATTAATTAA
>JAYSOC010000479.1:0-3197 GCA_043723285.1 Ferruginibacter sp.
CGATGGATTGATGACTAGTGGTAGAATGCAAGGGCGTCAAACAGTAGAAGCTGGAATGTAATAAAATACAATAAAAACTTTTTATAAAAACCCTGACGCAGAAAATCGTCGGGGTTTGTTTTAATATTAATTTTACGAATGATACAGTATAAAACAAAAGAGGAAGTAGAGATTATGCGACACAGTTGTTTGCTTGTGGGCAAAACGCATGCAATAGTAGCTGCTGCGTTAAAGCCTGGTATGACAACAATGGAAGTAAATATTTTGGTAGAAGCTTTTATTAGAGATAATGGTGGTGTACCATCTTTTTTAAATTATCATGGCTTTCCTTATGCTACATGTATATCTATGAATAGTGCTGTGGTACATGGTTTTCCAAGTGATACGCCATTAAAAGATGGCGATATTATTTCGCTAGATATTGGAATTTATAAAAACGGTTTTCATGGGGATAGTGCTTACACTTATGCAATTGGAGAAATAAGTGACGAGGTAAAACAATTGCTGCGTGTAACAAAAGAATCGTTGTATTGCGGTATTGAAAAAGCAAGGCAAGGAAATAGAATTGGAGATATTGCTCATGCCATACAAGAGCACACAGAAAAAAAACATGGCTATGGTGTAGTAAGAGATTTAGTTGGACATGGTGTAGGGCGACAATTACACGAAGACCCACAAGTGCCAAATTACGGTAAGCGTGGCAGCAAAGAAAAATTAAAAGAAGGAATGGTGTTAGCTATAGAGCCAATGATAAATATGGGAGTGAAAGAAGTGTTTCATTTACAAGATGGGTGGACCGTGCTTACAAAAGATGGAAAACCTTCTGCGCATTTTGAACATGATGTACATATTACAAAAGCAGGACCAGATATTTTGAGTTCGTTTGAAGATATTGAAGCAGCCGAGAAGACGAATGTGAATTTGAGTTGGAGTTATTGAGTTGTTTGTTGTTTGTTTTATATTTGAAATGCAATTTATAAGCTAGAAATAGAAATGGAAAATAAAAAACTTGTTGTTATCGGTGGTGGCGCAGCAGGTTTTTTTTGTGCGGTGAATGCCGCACGCATACATCCTCAAATGCAAGTAAGCATTATTGAAAAAACTGGCAAACTTTTAAGTAAAGTAAAAGTGAGTGGTGGTGGGCGTTGCAACGTTACCCATGCATGTTTTAGCATGGCAGATATGATAAAAAAATATCCTAGAGGAGAGAAGTTTCTTAAAAAAGCTTTCCATCATTTTTTTACAACAGATACCATTACTTGGTTTAAAGAAAGAGGAGTGACCTTGAAAACCGAGGCTGATGGAAGAATGTTTCCCATTACAAATAATTCGCAAACTATTATTGATTGCTTACTTGCCGAAGCTTCAAAATATAAAGTGAATATAGAAATGAATACAGATGTAAAATCTATTGTAAAAGAAAACGATCAATGGGTACTTACCACATCTACCAATAAAAAAATAATAACCGAAAATGTTTGTATAGCAGCTGGTGGTCCACAAAAATTATCGCAGAGCGAATGGTTAATAAAACTTGGGCATACGGTTGAAGAACCTGTGCCATCGTTGTTTACATTTAATATGCCAAACAATAGTATTACAAAACTAATGGGCTTATCTGTAGAAAACGCTATTGTAAAAATTGCTGGAGAAAAAATGCAGCAAAGCGGACCATTACTTATTACACATTGGGGCATGAGTGGACCAGCGGTTTTAAAAACGTCTGCATACGCAGCAATTATTTTAGCAAAAAGAAATTACGATTTTACAGCCATCATAAATTGGTTGCCAGAGTACAACGAAATTACATTGAAAGATAAAATGCAATTGTTGCGTTTCGATATGGCAACAACAAAAATGCAAAATAGAAATCCATTTTTATTGCCATCAAGGTTATGGGAATATTTATTACAAGTAAGCGATGTAAAAGAAGATATTCGTTGGGCAGATTTACCAGCAAAAGAGCAAAACAAATTAATTAAAAATTTATGTGCACAAGAATTTGCCGTAAAAGGTAAAACAACTTTTAAAGAAGAATTTGTAACAGCAGGCGGTATAAAAACAGAAGAGATTGATGTAAATACGATGCAAAGCAAATTGCACAAAGGATTATTTTTTGCAGGAGAAGTAATAAATGTCGATGGGGTAACTGGTGGTTTCAATTTTCAAAATGCGTGGACAACGGGATGGATAGCGGCGAGGGCAGTGGGCAGTTACTAGTGGGCAGTTGGCAAAAAGCAGTTGGCAAAAGGCAGCTTGCAAAATATAATCAGTAATTATTCTTCGTTTGATGTACTTTGTCCATTTCCACTTTAACTTTTCTAACATAATCTTCCCCTTAAAATATTGCATCTCAAATCTAATAAGTTGTATTTTCGCTCTGCATGAAAATAATAGACAAGTATATCATATCTAAATATCTGACCACGTTTTTCTTTTGTCTTATTTTATTTACGGCTATTGTAGTGGTGGTTGATATTAGCGAAAAAACCGATGACTTTACAAAGTCGAAATTATCGGCCATGCAGATATTTACTGAACATTACTTGGGTTTTATACCACGTATTGATGCCATGCTTTTTCCATTGTTTGTTTTTATATCCGTCATATTTTTTACATCAAAAATGGCAGGCAGGTCAGAAGTAATTGCAGTGCTTAGTAGTGGTGTAAATTATCGCAGATTGATGGCACCTTTTTTAGCAGGAGGTTTTATTCTTACCATGATTTTATGGTTCGGCTATCAATATGTAGTACCAAATGCCAATAGAAAATGGGCTGATTTTGAAAAAAAATATATTGATGTAAACATGAGTTTTGCAAATCCAATTACATCGTACAAACAAAACATGTATTTTAAATTAGATCAAAATTCTTTTGTAGGCATACGAGGTTACGATACCATTTCTAAAACTGGCACTGGCTTTTTTATCCAAAAATTTAAAGACAATAAACTCCAATATAATTTGCGTGCGTCAAATTTTAATTGGGATACGGCTACAAAAAAATGGAAACTAACATCGGTTTCCGAACGCACTTATCATGACTTAAATGAAACAGTAATCAATTCCCAACAAAAAATAATGTCATATAATTTCAAACCATTAGATCTAAGGAGAGATGATTATTTAAAAGACCAAATGAGTACGCCCGACTTAAAGCAATTTATAAAAATGGAAAAAATTAGAGAATCAGAAAAC
>JAYSOC010000480.1:0-3188 GCA_043723285.1 Ferruginibacter sp.
TGGTAGGTATCATTACTTCAGTGTTGTCCTTTGGTATAGCGTATTTCTTTTTTCACACAGCTAGTAATCATACAGCCATTACCATTGGCGCAGGTTCCCCTTTTTAATCTAATAAATTATGCTACAAAATAGAGATTTAAGTTGGCTAGACTTTAACCATAGTATACTACAAGAGGCATCGAATGCGGGTTTACCGTTGTTTGAAAGAATGAAATTCCTTTCTATTTTTTCGAGTAACCTTGATGAGTTTTTTAGAGTACGTTATCCCGCAGTTGTTACTTTATCTAAATTAAACAATAAGATAAAAGCCAAAGCCAGTATAAACAACACAGATAATCTTGCTGAAAAAATACAAGCTCAAGTAAATCATCACCTAAATGAATTTGGGCGTATTCTTACCAAAGAGATTATTCCATTATTAGACCAAAATGGAATAGTATTTTATTACAATGCTGACATTAAAGAAGCGCATAAAAAAGAAATAAAAGAAATATTTTTTTGCAAGGTACTGGCATTTTTGCAACCTGTTTTTTTAAATGGGAATGATGGTCATCATTTTTTGCCAGAAAATAATCAACTATATTTTGTGGTTACCATGCAGGAAAGCGATGGCACAACCCTAAAACAAGCTGTTGTAAATATTCCTTCAAATAAAGTGCAGCGTTTTTTTACTTTATCGCCTATAGATGGAAAAGAGCATGTAATATTTGTAGATGATATTATAAGAGAAAATATGAATTTTCTATTTCCCAATGTAGAAATTGTAAGCGTACATAGTTTCAAATTTAATAGAGATGCTGAGTTAAATTTAGCTGATGAATACAGAGGAAACTTGTTAGATAAAATTGAAAAGAATTTAAAGAAAAGAGACATTGGATTACCATCACGCTTTTTGTATGAAAATAAAATGCCTCATCACATTCAACTTTTTTTAGCAAACGCATTTTCTGTAAAGCACGAAGATATGTTTGCTGGCGGCAGGTATCATCACTTAAGTGACTTGTCTGCTTTTCCAATTTTTGATAGAGATTTAGAACTTCAAAAATTTACATCTCTTGTAGATAATCCGATAAAAAGTTGTGGAGAAATTTTTAAAGTGCTTGATGTGAAAGATGTATTGTTGCATTTGCCTTACCAATCTTATAATCCTGTATTATCATTTTTTAGCCAAGTGGCTGTAGATGCTGCTGTAACTGATATCTACATTACTTTGTATAGGTTGGCGCCAGATTCTTTAATAGCACATGCATTAATAAGTGCTGCCAAAAATGGGAAAAATGTAGTAGTGTTTATAGAACTAAAAGCAAGATTTGATGAGGCCAATAATATAAAATGGAGTAGATTAATGAAGGCAGCAGGCATAAAGCTTGTGTATAGTTTACCACAAATAAAAGTACACTCAAAAATTGCTTTAGTAAAGAAAAAAATGGGTGGAGAAAAAATGACTTATGCCATATTAAGTACTGGTAATCTTAATGAAGTAACCGCAAAGTATTATACAGACCATGTTTTAATGACATCGAATATTGGCATAATACAAGAAATGGAATTGTTGTTTAACTTTTTAGAGCATGGTAAAAAAAATGCCTTTGAAGAAAAAATAAAGTTTCAACAATTGTTAGTAGCACAGTTCAATCTTATAGACGAATTAGAAAAAAGAATTAACACAGAAATAAAAAAAGCAAAAAAAGGAATGCCAGCACTTATAAGAATAAAAGTAAACAACCTTGAAGAACCTAACATCATAAGATTGTTGTACAAAGCAAATAAAGCCGGAGTAAATATAGAATTGCTTGTTAGAAGCATTTGCTGCATTGTACCAGGCATTATAGGTATGAGTGAGCATATTACTGTACGCCGCATTGTAGATCGATTTTTAGAGCACTCTCGTTTATTTATTTTTGGGGAAGATAATGAGGCTTTTGTTTATATGGGTTCGGCAGATTTAATGACAAGAAATCTTTATTACAGAATAGAAGTGTGCGTACCCATAAAAGACTCCACATGCAAACAAGAGTTGTTAGATTATTTTAATATGCAATGGGCAGACACTAGTAAGGCCGTGCAATTGCTCGCTGATTATACGCATGTGAGGGTAGAAGGTAATGCTATAGAAAAGGAAAATGCCCAAAGCAATATCTATGAATATTTGAAAAACAGGATATGAAAAATATTGCCTCAACATATTCATTTTTTTCTAGTGTAGGCAAATATCGGTTACGTACCATTTTGTATATTGCTATTTTTTGGACCATAATCGACATCATCGTTACCTTTTTCTTAAATGAAGGCAAAACTGCAGGTCCCTTTAAGTCGATGTTATTAAGAGAAGTGGCCGTTTTTATTATGAGTAGCATCATGGGGTATTTATTTGTTTTTACTTTAAGAAATTTATTTCGCAATAAATCTGCCTTTGTAAATTTTATTATAAAAACAGTTATCTTATTGTTTGCGGCCTTTGCCATGAATTTTCTCATTCATTTTATTGATACTGTATTTGTATTAGGTAAAACCCCACAGCATGCATTACAACTATTTTTTGAAGATAAATTACAAAGCAAATGGCTTATAAAAAAAATATTATACTGGCTTGTTTTGTTTGTAACAACACAGCTTTATATAGAAATTAATGAAAAATATTCGCCTGGTGTTTTTCTTGATATTATTTTAGGCAAGTACATGCAGCCAAAAGTAGAAAAGCGCATTATTATGTTTATAGACCTTAAAGATTCTACTCCCATTGCCGAAAAACTTGGCCATATAGAAAACTTTAAGTTTATTAGAAATTTTATTTTTCATGTTTCCATGGCTATTATAGAAAATGATGGAAGAATATACCAATATGTAGGAGATGAAATTGTAGTATCTTGGTTATACGAAAAAAAAAATACTAAAAAATGTATGGCTTCCATTGTTGAAGCAAGAAAAAATATACAAAAAAACGGACCATATTTTAAACGAAACTATGGAATGTTGCCTGAATTTAGAGTTGGCATACACGTGGGAGAAGTAACAGTAGGAGAAATTGGCGTAATAAAAAAAGACTTAGCTATGAGTGGTGACACTATGAATACTACTGCAAGAATTAGAAGCGCTTGCAACGAATTAAATCATAAATATATTATGTCTAAAGATTTTGTAGATGGCAGTGATATAAAAGAGTGGCAGGGCGAAAGCCTGGGTATTAT
>JAYSOC010000481.1:0-3187 GCA_043723285.1 Ferruginibacter sp.
TTTGCCCAAAAAACCATTAGCAAAACTTTCATTTAAAACTTTCCATTTAGCAGCAAAAGCAGGGAATGTACCATATTTATTGTTAGTTCCAAATCTTGAGCTACCATCTCTTCGCACAGTAGCTGTTAATAAATATTTATCATTGTATATGTAGTTAACTCTTCCAAAAACAGATGCTAATTTTGAATCACTATAAAATGGAACAGCACCTACTCTGTGATTTTTAAATGCCGCAATTTCTTTAACAAAAACATCAGCAACCGAAGTTACTGGAGCAGCTAATCCCCAATGAACTTGGCTAGAATAATCATTAGTTGATTTTTGAGATGCAAGACCAAAAACAGCATTAATATTATGTTTCCCTTCAAATGTTTTATCATAAGTTAAAGTGTTCTCAAATAAACGACTTGAAGTCTTTGAATCTTGAACAGTAGCCCTTCCATTACCAGTTATACTATTTTGATAATCCCATCCAAAAACATTAGTTGTACCATTAAATGCACTAGGTAAACGAGGGTCAGCAAAAGAAAAACGTTCACCATTTGCATTATCCATACCTACTGTAGTCTTAAAAGATAACTCTGGAGTAATTTTATAACTTAAGCTAATATTAGTAAGCATGCGGTTAATGTTGTCATTATCATCAAACCAGTTGATGATTGCAGCAGGGTTTCTTGCATTACCATCAGTTGCATACAATCCATTTACATCTTTTACAGGTACAGTAGGGTTCATAGAAATCATAGCACCAATTAAACTCCCTTGGAAACCCGCATTGTTGCTATTGGCTACATAGCTGTTTTTTACGTTAGAGTATGTTGAGCTAATTTCTAATTTAAGTGCTTTGTTTTCTAAAAAAGTTTGACCAAAGTTAGCTCTTAATGTAGCTCTTTTTAATCCACTTCTTTGTACAATACCTTGTTGGTTATCGTAAGATCCACTTAAGCGTAATGAAGTTCCATTACGAGAAAAGCCCCAACCAAGGTTTACATTTTTAGATATTGCAGTTCTAAAAACTTCATCTTGCCAATCAGTACTAGCACCTCTATTGATAGGAGCTCCTGCAATTGCCGCAGAAGCTACAGCAGGTGTTTGACCAGATTTTATTTTTAAATCATAAATTCCTTTTAAGAAATCTGCAGAGTTTAATAAGTCATATTTTTTTGCAACTTTAGCAATACTTGTGCTAAAGCCAAAAGTTAAAGAACCTTTATTTCCTTTTCCACTTTTAGTAATAATAATGATAACACCATTTGCACCTCTAGAACCATAAATAGCAGCAGAAGAAGCATCTTTAAGGATATTTATGCTTTCTATATCATTAGGGTTAATAAATGACAATGGGTTTTTTGCAGTAGTTCCTCCTTCAATTCCACTATTTGAACCTACAGTACCGCCACCATCTAATGGAACACCATCTACAACATAAAGAGGTTGTTGGTTTCCACGTACAGAAGATGTACCTCTGATGTTAATTGTTGACGCAGCACCTGGCTCACCACTACTTGGAGATACTACAACGCCTGGCGTTCTACCTTGGAACAATTGCTCAGGAGTAGAAATTTGACCTTTGTTGAAGTCTTTTGTTGTAATTGCAGCTACAGAACCAGTAGCATCCTTAATCTTCCTTGTACCATAACCTACAACCACCACTTCAGCTAATCCATCATTACTCGCCTTCAATACCACACTAGCAGTATTATCAGCTCCAATAGATACATTCTGCGAACTATAACCCACAGAAGATACTACCAATTGTTTCGTAGCTGTAGGAACTTCTAACACGAAGGCTCCATCGGCTGAGGTTTGGGTTCCTTTAGAAGAACCTTTAGCAAGTACAGTAGCACCGCTTATTGCAGAGCCATCTTTGTCGCTTGTAACTTTACCAGTCACGGTTTTTTGCTGCGCATTCACTAAAAATGGCAGAACTAATAGGATTGCGGCGTATGTTAGCCTCCTAGCAAGTAATCGTACATTCATATATTTTGTTTTTGATTTGGTACCATAAATCTATAACCTTTATTCTGTATAAAGAAATTGTTAATTTTTTTAACATTCTGCAAACGTTTGCGCAACTGTTTGCAGGGGAAAAAACCTTTACTTTGTGACAAGAATAAAACAACCCCCCAAATAAAATGGAAGTTATAACATTAAAAAGAATATCGGAAGTGCTGGGATTAAGCATTTCTACTGTATCGAGAGCTTTAAAAGATCATCCTGATATTTCTACAAACACCAAAAAGCGAGTAAATGAACTTGCAAGTACATTGGAATATGAGCCAAACATTAATGCCATTAGTTTAAGATCTAAAAAAAACAAAGTGTTTGGGCTTATCGTCCCTACACTATCTGGGTTTTTTTATGATTCCTTTATATCGGCAGTTGAGCAGGAGTGTAGGACTAATGGTTATTCGCTTATGATACTACAGTCTAGCAACGATGCCGAAATAGAAAAAAACAGTTTGCGTATTTGCAGACAAAATAGAATTTCGGGTTTGTTCGTTTGCCTCTCTACACAAACAACATCTATGGATGCGTTTGATAAATTTAAAGAAGCAGATATTCCGCTTGTATTTTTTGATAAAGTGCCAGAAGATAATAAATACAATAAAATATGTGTGGCAGATGAACAAGCAGCAAAATTGGCTGCTGAGCTATTATTAAAAAAAGGAAAGAAAAAAATATTGTCCATTTTTGGCAACGAAAATTTATCTATTACTCGTACAAGATTTAAAGCTTTTCAAAAAATAATGTCATTGCAAAAAACAGTCGTAACGTTTAAAGAATATTGTAGCTCGCACGAAGAAGCAAAAAAAACGACCAAACAATATTTTACAAAAAAAATAAAACCGGATGCGGTTTTTTGTATGAGCGATGAAATTTTGATTGGTGTAATGAAAAGTTTAAACGAATTAAAAATAAATATGCCAGAAGATGTTTCGGTGATAACATTGAGCGATGGGTTTTTACCAAAAATATACACACCCGAAATTACTTACATAGAAACGAGCGGATACAAACTAGGCAAACTTGCTTTTACAAAAATGATGAATTGTTTAAATGGAAATACCGAGCCCGAAGAATTGTTTATTGAAACTCCGCTGGTAAAGGGTGGTTCTATGTGATTTTTTTGGCCACTAATGAACATTAATAAAAACGGATGCCAACTTTTTAAAAGTTGGCATCC
>JAYSOC010000482.1:0-3187 GCA_043723285.1 Ferruginibacter sp.
GTACCAATCTATTAAATAAATAAGCAATCTGTGTTTATTTTCAAAATAGCGATACACGGTAGCTTCTGTGCTATTCATCTCAATAGCCAATTTCTTAAAGGTAAATTGCTCATACCCTAAATCTGCTATCATTTGTACAGCTATTTTTATTATTTGTTTGCCAATATCTGTACCCTCAGGGTCTCTCAAATATAAATTGGCATTCATTTTTACTTTAAAATCTACTTGCATAGTATGGGTATTAATGTACAAATATAAAGTATTATTGATAGTAACACATACTTTTTTGTTAAATAAATATTATTATTAATAGTATTACTATTATTTAAAATAGTTTTATTATGTTTGCATTTCAATAAAAAAAATGGCAGCTACATCTACCTTATCATCCGCATTAAAAAAACTGCATAAGCTCATTATGACAGATAAAAGAGATGTAACCTCTGTTTACTTCTTTGCTATTGTAGGCGGATTAATATCTCTTACGCTACCATTGGGCATACAAACTATTATAAATTTTGTAATGGCAGCCACACTTTCTACATCTATTGTGGTACTTATTGGTATTGTACTATTTGGTGTTTTTTTAAATGGCTTTGTACAAGTAAGACAGTTACAAGTAATTGAGCGCATAAGGCAAAAATTATTTACAAGGTATTCATTAGAATTTAGTAGCAAAATACCTCAGATTAATTTACAAGAAATAGATAACTATTATTTACCCGAGGTGGTAAATAGTTTTTTTGATATACCTGCATTGGCAAAAAGTATAGAAAAATTATTGGTAGAAATTCCTACATCTGTTATACAAATTTTGTTAGGACTTATTTTACTTTCATTTTATCACCCAGTATTTATCGCCTTTGGCGCATTTGTTTTAATAGCAATTGTTATTATAATTAGCATTACCTCGCCAAAAGGGTTTGAAACCAATATGGTTTCCAGTGAGTATAAATATAAAACTGCAGGCTGGCTACAAGAAGTGGCTCGTGGCTCAAAAACATTTAGGTACAGCAAAGGCTCAGCATTGCACATGCAAAAAAGTGATGAATTAATTAGTGAATTTTTAGAAAGTAGAACTGCACATTTTAAAATACTAACGACACAATATTGGAGTTTAATCATATTTAAAATATTAATTGTAGCTATAATGCTTATTGCAGGTACATGGCTATTGCTTAATCAACAGATAAATGTAGGCCAGTTTATTGCTGCCGATATTGTGATTATTCTTATCATCAACTCTGTAGAAAAATTAATAGCTACCATGGACAATGTGTATGATAGCCTTACTTCCATTGAAAAATTAAGCAAAATCGTAGATTGTAAGGTTGAAGATAGTGGCAGTTTAAAATTTGCAAATACAGATGGCTGTTCAATAAATTTTAAAGATGTAGGGTTTATTTATCCAAATGGAAGTGTCGCATTTAGCCATGTAGAATTTACACTTGGTAACAATGAAATATTGTGTATAAAGGGTCAATCGGGAGTAGGGCGCTCTACTGTTATTAGACTTCTTACTGGAGCCTACACTGGGTTTAGTGGAAGTATTTTAGTAAATAAAATTCCGATTGGCAATTATGATTTACGAGATCTAAGAGCCAATACAGGCATTATGCTCAATGAGCAGGATATTTTTAGAGGAACAATTTTGGAAAATCTTACCATGGGTAATACAGATATACCAATGATTGATATTACAAAGCTTGCCGATAAAATTGGCTTTACAGATTTTATTGTAAGCAATAAAAATGGTTATGATACAATATTAGATCCAACAGGTAAAAGACTTAACGAAAATGTAAAACAAAATATAAAACTATTAAGGGCATTACTTGGTAAACCTACATTGTTGTTGTTAGAAAAACCATTGGAACATTTGGGCAATAAGCAACAAATAGAAATGATGAAATATTTACGTACTGAAAGTAATGCTACAGTTGTAATAATTAGCAATGATAAAGATTTACAAGAACAAAGCGACCAAGTATTGGTTTTGGAAAATGGCGTAATAAAAAATTGATTGTTCAAGGTTCAAAATTCAAAGTTTTGAACCTTGAACCTTGAACTTTAAACCTTGAACTTTTATAATGGAAACAACATACAAATACTTACACCAATCATTAGATAATACACCTGAGGCTAATAAAGTAAAGGCATTTTCTAACATATACAGAATAGGGCGTACTCGTAGTGGTAAAATTTGGTTCATGGGGGTTTTTACTTTACTACTTGTACTCCTATTTTTACCATGGACACAAAATATACGTGCTAAAGGAAATATTACCGCTGTAAAACAAGAGCAACGCCCACAAGAAATAAACAGTGTAATAGCAGGAAAAATTGTAAGGTGGTTTGTAAAAGAAGGGGACTACGTGCAAGCAGGCGATACCATATTACAATTGGGAGAAGTAAAACCAGAATACTTTGACCCACAATTATTGCAGCGAACACAACAACAAATTATAGCCAAACAAAATAGCGCATCAGGGTATGAAAGCAAAGCCGCTACAGCACAAACACAAACAGCGGTGCTGGCTGCAGGTAGAGATTTAAAATTATCATCGCTGGATAATAAAATACAACAACAGCAACTTAAAGTAAATAGTGATGAGATGGATGTAGTTGCCGTAACAAATGAATTAGGTGTATATAAAAGGCAAATAGATGCAGGTAAAACAATGTTAGATAGCGGCGCTATTTCTTTAGTAGATTTTGAGAAAAGAAAAGTGAATTATCAAAATGGTTTGGCAAAAAAAAATAGCGCAGAAAATAAACTATCTCAAAGTAAACAAGAGTTGATAAACCTTCGGATAGAGCAAAATATTGCTACGATGGATTACAACGATAAAATTTCTAAAGCAGAAGGAGATCGCTTTGGTTCGCTATCAAACGCAGCATCTACAGAGGCTGATATAAGTAAATTGCAAAATAGTTATAGCAATTATGATATGCGCAACAAACTTTATTATGTAACTGCTCCACAAAATGGGCAAATAACCAAAGCCAAAAAAGCTGGTATTGGAGAGTTGCTAAAAGAAGGCGACATGATAACTGAAATAGTACCAGATAATATAGATTATGCAGTAGAAATGTTTATAGAGCCAATGGACTTGCCGCTTGTAAGCAAAGGGCAAAAAGTACGATTTGTTTTTGATGGTATTCCTGCAATCGTATTTAGTGGGTG
>JAYSOC010000483.1:0-7874 GCA_043723285.1 Ferruginibacter sp.
CAACAATTTCCTTTGCTGTTAAATCTATTAAGTAAGCCATAAAAGTATTTTTGGTTACTCAAAGATAGTAAATCGGAATTATTTAAGCAAATTAGTATAGTAAAAAGTTTGAAAGCAAATCACAACAGTTACAGCATCAAAATATTTTTGTGTTGGATGTGAAAGAACTAAGTTAGTAAAAAGTTTGAAAGCAAATCACAACACATTTCTATTTTTATTTTCTTTATTTTTGATGTGAAAGAACTAAGTTAGTAAAAAGTTTGAAAGCAAATCACAACCCAAATCTCACATCAATTGCACCTGTATGCGATGTGAAAGAACTAAGTTAGTAAAAAGTTTGAAAGCAAATCACAACTATTATTGGTTTTAGAACCAACCCTCCAAGGATGTGAAAGAACTAAGTTAGTAAAAAGTTTGAAAGCAAATCACAACGGTGATGCAATGTTTGCCTTTAATCCAATGGATGTGAAAGAACTAAGTTAGTAAAAAGTTTGAAAGCAAATCACAACTATTTTTTGTGAAGCCTATATTATTCATTGATGTGAAAGAACTAAGTTAGTAAAAAGTTTGAAAGCAAATCACAACTGTTTCTGCATAAGATTTTGCTGTAGTTCGATGTGAAAGAACTAAGTTAGTAAAAAGTTTGAAAGCAAATCACAACAATTGTTCTCATTTTGTTTATTTTTAATTAGATGTGAAAGAACTAAGTTAGTAAAAAGTTTGAAAGCAAATCACAACCAAAACAGCACAAAGCCCTGTTCGTTACAGGATGTGAAAGAACTAAGTTAGTAAAAAGTTTGAAAGCAAATCACAACCAAACCCCTTCCAAAGTGCCTGTTGCTTTGATGTGAAAGAACTAAGTTAGTAAAAAGTTTGAAAGCAAATCACAACTCTGGTAGTCCTTTTAAAAAAGAAGAAACGATGTGAAAGAACTAAGTTAGTAAAAAGTTTGAAAGCAAATCACAACAACGGTATCTTTATAAAATTCTATTCTGCGATGTGAAAGAACTAAGTTAGTAAAAAGTTTGAAAGCAAATCACAACATAAGTTAAAAACAGTGGCTCAGCTAAGTGATGTGAAAGAACTAAGTTAGTAAAAAGTTTGAAAGCAAATCACAACGAGGCAAAGCGGGCGTTTCACAGGGAACATGATGTGAAAGAACTAAGTTAGTAAAAAGTTTGAAAGCAAATCACAACAACTTCATTCGAACACTTAAAACAAGAGATGATGTGAAAGAACTAAGTTAGTAAAAAGTTTGAAAGCAAATCACAACCATTTATGTAGCCAACTTTTACCATATAAGGATGTGAAAGAACTAAGTTAGTAAAAAGTTTGAAAGCAAATCACAATGGCGAAACATGTACCATGCATAATAAACTACACAATTGGCAGCTCCACAAAAAAAGATGTTCCCTCATTCGAAGTTTCAAAATAAATATCGCCGCCTGCTTGCTCGGCCATACGCTTACACATAGCAAGGCCAAGGCCCGTGCCAGATGTTTTGGTGGTGAAATTTGGCGTAAATATTTTTGTTTTTATTTCATCGCTTATTCCAATACCATTATCTGTAATTTTAATTTCTACTTTATTTTCATGTACAGATTGGTAAACACTAATGTGCGGAAATTTATTTTCTGGCACAGCCTGTATTCCGTTTAATATTAAATTGGTAAAAATTCTATTTACATGCGTTTTGTCTGCATACACCAATACATCATTGGGTATTATTCTCCAGGCAAAATTTGCTTTACTATCTCCCTCGTACAATTGCATTAAAGATTTTAATGTATCGCCTATATTAAAAGTTTCGGGGTTAGCTTCTTCAATTTTTGCAAAGCGGCTAAACTCACCTGCTATGGTACTAAGGTGGTTTATTTGTTCTACTATTGTTTCCGATACTTTCTTACTCAATTCCTTAATATTAGGCGAATCTTCATCTATAGCTTTTTGTAGAAACTGCATACTCAGTTTCATTGGTGTGAGTGGATTTTTAATTTCATGCGCTACTTGTTTTGCCATTTCTTGCCAAGCGTTTTCTCTTTCTGTTTTTGCTAGTGTGGCAGCACTTTCGTTTAATTTAGTTGCCATTTTGTTGTATTCTTTTACCAATGCACCTATTTCATCATTTTTATTCCATTCTATAGCTTCGTTTCGTTGTGCAAGATTTAAGTCTCGCATTTTATTGCTTATTAAAGAAAAAGAACGTGTAATACGATTGGTAATAATTAAAGCAACTATGCCAGCAATTAATAATACAAATGCATTTAAAATAATAATGGTAACCAGAAAAGAAGAAATTTCTGCTTTTAAATTTGTTTGAGAAGTAAAATATGGAATATTGAGATAAGCAATTTCTTCTCCCCCATTATTTGTAATAGGAATATAATCGCTCACAAAATCTAGGCTGCCAATTTTTTCACTTTGGTAATATTGTATTTCGTTGCCGCCATGCAAATGATAATAAGCCAATGGATCTATTTTTGAACTTACAATTCCTTTAATGTATGGTAATGAAAGCGACGATGCTATTAAATCTCCAGCCGTAGTATACAGATTTATTTCTTGCCTATGTACTTTGGATAATTTGGCAATTATTTTTTCTAAAGAATCGGATGCATTAGCATTTTTATTATCAAACACTGCTGTTTCTATCATCTGTTTAGAAACTTCTGCTGAGATATCTGCTCCAATTATTTTTATGGTTCTACTTAAGGTTTCCTTATTGTTGTTTTGATACCTGCTAATAAAAAACAAAATGGTGCCAATTCCAATAATTACAAAAGATAATACACTAAAAAAAATGATTGTTCCATGTATTTGTTGCCTAATGGATAATTGTACATACTTTTTTATTTTACTTCTTTTAAACCTAGCACGTAGTAATATTGATATAAAAGATGATAATGCATTTAATAAAATAAATGTGCAAAATAAAAAAGAAAACAGTGCAATAGATTCTATGATGGTGTTATTTTCTTTTACAATTAATACATACTTATTAGAACCGGCATTGTACCAAAGCTCATTGTATTTTTTGTTTTGCTCTAGCAAAAATTGTTTTCCTGAAAAATATTTTTCTGAGTATCTTGTAGTAAAAGCATAATCATTATGGCTGTTTATCAATTTACCTTGGTCGTAAATAGCAAATGCATACTCTGAGGAACTTTCTATAGAATTATTTTTGCCTCTACTAAATAATTCTGGATACAGACTTTCTTGCAAGAAATTTTTGGGACTTACTACAATAAAAACATAGCCTAACAACCTATTGGTAGTATCCTTTATCATTCTTCGAGCTATGTAATTAAATTTATCAAAATCGGTATCGTAATAATACATACCAGCTACAGATGTGGGTTTAGCTTGAGTATTGAGTATGCTATTTATAGAATTGTATGATACAGGATCTTGATTGTACAATGGATTTTCTGCACTATCATATACCAAAACGTTGGTTTCAAAATTATCGGTATAGCTATTAAAATTATTATTTATCAAGCTATCTCTTAAAAGTAAAGCTGTATTGGGGTTTTTAAATAAAGAAAACTTGTTGGCAATAACAGCTGGCCTAAACTCTGTAAGAATCGTATTGAGCAATACATTGCTTATAGGATTTGTTTTTGCCGCTAGCACTTCTGCATAGTGGCGGCGGTTTCTAAATTCTTTTGTACTGTTTTCTGATATAATTACAGCAGCTATGGTAACAGAAAAAAAGAAAAGCCAAAAAACTATTCGAGAAACAATAAAACCAAAAGTAGTAACATTGGCTAAATCATTTTTTACCAATACGAAAAACAATAACAACCACAGTAACCCATATAATTCAAAACTATTGGTAAGCTTCATAAAACTAAGCAGCAATAAACCACAAATTGTTAATAATAAAAAAAAGGGAAGTATAGCACCCTCAAATAAATTTCTAACTAAAAAGAAAACAATAATGCAGAAAAAATAATACCCAATGGTAATACAACATAGTACCAAAAAACCAACAACACTGTATGAATTTAGTGAAAAGAAATTCATAACATCAAAAGATATTTGAGAGTCGGCCACCATAGATCTGATAATGTTACCAGAAATATAAGTAGCTATTAAAATAATAAATACAGATAATGCTAGTAAAAGCCATTTTTTAAATACGCTCTTTACATATAAATTAGGCTGGTTATCTTTTAAATTATTTTTAATAAAATTTATAACCCACAAAAACAATAAAGCATTTATAAGTAAATCGCCCAAAGAGCGAAGCACAATATTGGAGCCATACACAGCGGGATCAAACAACTCGAATTGCCTAAAATTTAATTGTACATAAAATAAATAACTCAGTAATCTTACTACAATTAGCACCCCAGCAATAAATATAGTTGAAGTAAAAATTCCTTTTCTTTGAAAAATATGTGCCGCTGTAAAATGGATAAATAAAAACAATGGTAGAAAGGACAGTATTCTCAACCAGATGGTAAGTTGGTTTTCTGTAGTATCATTTTCATTGTTTAACGATTTTAAGGAAAATAATAATTTGTTATTTTTAGAAAAAATAGAAGTTGCTGTTTTTTCAAAAGCAATATCAAATTTATTTCCCATTGATAGATCATTAACAAATTCATTTTTTAAGTAATCATTTGTAACAGCATAATTCCATTTTACTGGCAATAGACTAATAACTTCAATATTGTCTATTCTCTTTTTTTTAAAAAAATAATATCCGTTTGCAAGAGCAGTAAATCCTGTAGAGTCGGTTGAAAGCAAAATTGTAGAATCTGGCAATATGGATTGGGTATTCCAAAAACTTAATTTTAGTTGATTTTCTGTATATCTATAAAAATAAAAATATTGTTGTTGTTTAGTAATTTTATTCACCTGCGCTTCATCAGCTAAATTATTGGTAAGGTTGTAAACTAAAGATTCTTCTGCAATAACATTTGCAAAATTTCTTTCTGCATTACTTATATATGTTTGTATTTTTTTTGTATAAGTTTGAGAAAAAAATTCTTGGGTAATTGTTCTCTGGGTAAATATGGAGATAAATAATAGCAATAGCGATGCAAACAGCAAATAAATGTTGTCTTTTAAAAAAGCATTTTTTATGAATTTTATTTGCAAAAGCTATTGTTGATTTTGTAAGTTACGTCTTTTCACTTTTCTTTACTTCGTTCCACAATGTATCCATTTCTTGTAGGCTCATATCGAGCAGGGCTTTGTTTTGCAAAGCTGCTGCATTTTCTACGGCAGTAAATCGTCGTATAAATTTTTTATTTGTTCTTTCAAGTGCTGCATCAGCATCCACATGCAAAAACCTTGCAAAGTTTACCATAGAGAAAAAAACATCGCCCATTTCGTCCTCTATTTTATCTTGTATGCCAGTAGCAATGGCTTCTTTTAGTTCGCCCATCTCCTCCTCTACTTTGTCTAACACCTGCTGCGTATTTTCCCATTCAAAACCTACCGTTTTAGATTTTTCTTGCAGCCTTATTGCTTTTACCATGCTAGGTAAAGATTTTGGCACGCCACCCAAAATAGATTTTTTTCCTTCTTTTAATTTTAGCTTTTCCCAATTTTGTTTTACATCTTCTTCTGTTACTACTTCTTTTAAACCTTCGCCTATTATGCCTTTCCCGTATATATGAGGATGGCGGCTAATGAGTTTATCGCAAATACCGTTTATTACTTCATCTAAGGTAAATTTATTTTCTTCTGTGCCTATGCGTGCATAAAAAACAATATGCAAAAGCAAATCGCCGAGTTCTTCTTTTATGCCTGTCCAGTCGCCTGCATCTATAGCATCTGCCAATTCATAAGTTTCTTCTATTGTTAGGTGCCGCAGGGTTTCATTGGTTTGTTTTTTATCCCAAGGGCATTTTTCCCTTAGTTCATCCATAATATTTACGAGGCGTAAAAAAGTATTGTTCATTGTTACATTTTATAAAGAGATAGACCAAATAATAGCATTGTAAAAAAAAGAAATAGAAAAAATAAAAAGATAATTAGCAAAATAAGTTTAAAAAGTGTTTTGCCTCTACTTTGTTCATAAAAATTTCGCATAGCTTTATACAAATAATAAAACATGCATAAACCTACTAAAACTGAAATATTAGAAAGCCACCCCTGATGAGTAACCTCAGCTATTTTGTTTAAAAAAGTAATTAAAAGTATTTGTAGATACGCAAAAATATACAAATGAATAGTAAATATGGCGTGGGCTACGTAGTAAAACTTTTTCCTTCTAATGTAAATAAGCTTTAAAAACAATGCAAAAAACGGCAAGGAAATAAATAACATTTGGGGAACTAGATGTATAGCTGTTTGAAATAATTCGCTAGTTAATTTTTTAGAATTTCTGCCATATTTTTCTTGTAATTGAAATTGCTTTTCTATAATTTGTCTATCAATATAACCCTCATTTACTTTTCCTATTTTATGTAAAGAATCATACTGTTTTCTATCCCTGTAATCTTCAGGGAAATTAAGCTCATTAGAAACCTTTCCTGATAAATCGTTATTAATAAATCTTTCTAAAGAATCGAGCCCATGATTTTTAATTATGTTTTCTATCTGTATGCTATCCAATCCTAATATCCCTGCATTTTTTATTAGTTTTAATGAATCTTTTTGTGATATTGCTACATCCTTATTTACGGAAATTTTATTACTACCACCTTTTGCAAAAAAAGTAAATATTACAAAGAAAAAAACAAACGAGGTAAATACATAAAACCTCACTGGATTCAAGTAACTCATTCTCCTACCCGCCATGTATTCTGAACAAAGAAAACCAGGCTTTGTAACCACATATTTTACTGAGCTAAAAAATTTTCCATCAAAATGGGTAATATCATTAAAAAAATGTGAAATAAGATGCCACACAGATTCCTGTGGCTCTAAGTTTTCTTGCCCACAAATACTGCAATAACGTCCATTAATAGCGGCATTACAATTAAGGCAACTCTTTTCTTTTCGCTGTTTTAAGTGGCTCACAAAATAATTTTGTTAAAAATAATAAACTTTACGCTCATCTTCACCAATAACAACAATAAGGATTGTATTTTTACCCGAAATAAAATAATAGACCTTGAAAAAAACAGCACTCTCTATTTTAATTGTATCCACATCGCTATTTGCTAATGCACAATATTATTATAAAGATATTGTGAGCAATAACCAATTGATGGCCGATATGAAAGCTTACAAAGAAAACAAAGTAAGAAATATAACTTTAAAAAGTTTTGAAGATAATGGCGTAGAAAGCGAAAGTTTTTTTTGCGAAAAGAAAATAAGCAAAAATTATAAAAAATCGACTTTGTTTACCCGTGCAGATATTGCTCCTGCATCGCTCTTTACTTCTATTTTTGATAAGGATGGAAAATTGTTGAGCACTAATGACAGTGCTACTTTTTCGGTAACTGAAATTAAATATAGTTATGATGATAAACAAAGAATACATTCCATTTTTTCTACAGTACGTGCTATTGAAGAATTTAATAACAGTATTACCGAAGAACATATTTATAGTTATGAAAACAATGTACTATCAAAAATGATAAGAATAAAAAATGGTAGAGATAGTACAGCAATATTATTTTCTAAAGATGAAAAAGGAAATATCATTTTAGAAAAAGACACTAAGAATGGTACAAAATTTTATTATTATTACGACGATAAAAATAGACTAACCGATATTGTACAAGCCAATGAGTTTACCAAAAACCTAAAGCCCGATTATATGTTTGAATACAACAACGAAGGACAGATAACTCAAATGACAGCAGTGGAAGAAGGCAGTAATAATTATTTTGTATGGAAATATAATTATGAAAATGGATTGAGGGTTAAAGAGCGTTGTTTTACAAATGAAAAACGATTGATGGGTA
>JAYSOC010000484.1:0-3137 GCA_043723285.1 Ferruginibacter sp.
GTTTTAAAGTATAACGCATAAATTAAATCTATACGAATATCGGCATCTTTTTCTGCAGCAATTTTTTGTATAACTGTATCTATATTTTGATGTTGGGCATTTACAATAAAAATAGAAAACAAAATAAAGCAGCATGTAATTATTATTTTCATAAAATTACTATTAGAATGGTTATTTTTAACTAAAAAAATCCGTCATGATATACGAATCAATGACGGATGGGGGGTTACTTCTTATTGTTTCTATTGGGTATCCTTTAACTGCATTCTACTAATTTTCCAAACGCCATTTTCTTTAATAAAAGTATTTTCAAAAACACCATCCGAAAATACTTCTTGGCCGTTAGATTTAATATTGCCGTTTATAGAATAAGTGCCAGTAACTGAAGCTTCATTGGCATTTACAAAAACAACATTAGTAACCGTATTGGTGGTTTGTAAAGTTGACATCACAAAACCACTTTTGTATGTTTGAGATATTTTTTCGGCTCCATTTATGGTAGTACCATCTGTGTTTACCCTTACGGCATTGCTGGTAAAAATTTTTCCTATTGCTGTATAATCTCCACGATTATATGCTGCCTGAAAATCGTTAACAACTGTTTCTAAATCTGCGCCTATTTGTGCCGAAGTTGGTACAGTAAAAGTTATTATAAAAATTGCTGTAATTAAGAATTTTAATGATGCTATAATTTTCATGATATTTATTTTTTTATAAAATTATTGCGAGTGCTAGTATTTTTTTACAACATTATAGTACAAAAATGTAGGAATTCCTTCTACACCAGCTTGCTGCATTCTTTCTTTTAATGCTGGCGAATTTTGGAATTCCATTGCCTTATTAAAATCGGTAACTGCCAATACAATTCCTACAAAATGTGCATCATCTACACTGTATGCAAGTCCTCTGTCTAGTAAGCCTGCACTCATTCTTGCGGCTTTGTGGTCATCAAAACTTTTTTTCCATTCATTCCAATCTTTTACTTGATGTGTTATCATTAATCTTGCAGTTTGTGCTATTGGAGTTGTATCATTTAATATTACCTCCAAATAATTAAATGAAGGCACTCCAATAACACCGCCATTTTGCATTCTGTTTTTTAAATCTGCTGAGGTCATTAATTCTTTTGCTTTTGTTACATTGTCCATTTTTAAAATTACTATCACAATGTTTGTGTCTTTCATTGCACGGCCTAGAATGTAGTTATGCAAGCCATAAGCTTTTCTAATAGAGTCATGGGCTTCATAAAGTTTTAGCCAGTCAGTATAATTTTTTACTTTGTGATGTATAATTAATACCTGATTCGTTTTTGGCCTAAGTGCTTCTTTACTTTCTGTTGCAGTTTCTGGTACTTTTTTATCGATGCCAGAGTTGCAAGAATTAATAAAAAACAGGCAAATAGTTGCAATTAATAATCCCCCAAAATTGTATTGTTTCATAAAAAGTTTTTTGTCGTTAAAAAAATTAATAAGAACGAAATTGTATATCGATAGGGAAAATGCAACTGTAAGTTAAATGAAATTATTTATATATTAAAAAATATATGAATATAAATTTGATCTATTTCTGCATTTTACAATAAATTTGATTGTATAAAATGGAAAAATATTTTTCTATCCATATTTTGCCTCACGAAACTTTTTTTTGATTGTGTTTTCTGGGGGCACGTTATACATTATAATTGCCTAATTTTTATTTCGAACTCAAATCTTTTCTCATAAAAAGTAACTCACTCCAATTTTCATTAATAAATTCAGCAGCATCTTTGAGGTATTGTGCATAAGAACCTACTCCGTTTACAGCCTCATAAGTTTCTTTAAATGGTTTGCGAAAACCAGCAGCTTTTTCTTTTAAGCCTTGCTTATACCTTGTAACAAGCATGTATTGCGAAGGACCAGATGAATTAGCTGAATAAACAGCAACTGTTACTCCCGAAGTCTCCCAAGTTTTTTTCAATTTCTTTATCATATTTACAACATCATCGTTATGCCCTATTTTGGGAAATACATGAGCAATATTTATTTTATCAGAAAAATCACCCAAGGCTACAGTACTTAAAGAATCTATGTAAACAGAATAACCGCCAGATGATCTATCAGTTAAATAAATGGCTACATTTTTATTCCAATCCAATTTGTGCTCTGCCCCCAAATCACCTCTTGTATCCTCAGCCTCCCAGCTAGTAGGGCCTTCGGTAATATGTACACCTCCAGCATCAGGGCCCGATTGAATATCAAACACTCTCCAATGTGCATTCCCAGTATGGTTTTTTTGCGCATGAATAGCTATAGCTTTTTCAAACTCTAGCACTTTGTCCATTTTAGGAAATACCCTTTGCGTAGAAATTACATTTTTTGTTTGAGCAATGCCTGTAAAAGGCAAAGCCATAATAATCATTAGTAGAAGAAAAATATTCTTTACTTTGAAATTGTTGTTCATGATAATTTTATTTGTTAGTGAAAAAATGTATGTTTCATCATAATTTTTTTTTGATATATTTTTTCATAATAGGCGAATTAAAACAAGACATTTATTAAATCAATTTCAACTAAAAATGGGATTACTTCATTTAAGTTTATTTTAAATGAATAATAATGGAGGGATTGTGTATCAAAGGGACAAGAAGATGTAATATAATAATTTAATTTAATATACAAAAAATATTTTTTTCTTTTTTATAAAATTGTTTGGCGATTATTCTATTAACTTTTATACTTCAAATGCAAAAATATTTTCTTCATATTAACGAGCCATGTTCCGAAGATTGGGACTGCATTACCCCAAACGAGAAGGGTAGGTTTTGTAATAATTGTAATAAAACAGTTTTTGATTTTACAACTGCCACAGATAATGACATTATAAAAAATATTGAAAAAATGAAAGGCAATATGTTTTGTGGGCAGTTAGAAGAAGGGCAATTAAATAGATGCATACAGATTTTGTGTTCCACTCAAAAGAAGAAAACTTAATAGAAGTTCATATAATTTTTTGTTGGAAGTTTTTAAGCTACTTGTATGTATCCATCTATTTAATTGCCCTTCTTCTAACTGCCCACAAAACGTATTGCCTTTCATTTTTTGAATATTTTTTATAATGTCATTATCTGTGGCAGTTGTAAAATCAAAAACTGTTTTATT
>JAYSOC010000485.1:0-3135 GCA_043723285.1 Ferruginibacter sp.
GCGGTTGAAGCATTTTTCAAAACATTTAGTGATAGAATAGAAGATATGAAAACTTTATTAAATTTTAAATTCGGAATTATTAAAGCAAGTTAGTATACAATATACGCACAGCTTTAAAAAGAATAGATTTTTTATACAAGGAGATATAGATTTTCCAATAATTACAAAAAAAGATAAATATGTAAGCTCATTCAAAACGTTGTTTCCATTAACTATTCTTGCAGGATACGCTTTTGAAATAAAAAATAAATAAGATGAAAAATAAATTACAATACTTCTTTTTTTTTCTATTAGCCTTTTTGGTTGGTTGTGGAAAAAATGACACCAAATATTTTGAAGATGCTGAAAAAAATGGCTTAAGTATTTTTTCAAATAAAGGAAACAATATTCTTACTGCATATGTAAATGGCACTGCATGGAAGACAAAAGATAGAATTACTGATGGCTATACTTATAGAACCGATTATGAAATAACTATAGAAAAGCAAAAAACAAATACTCAAAGAGACACAATGATTTTTACTTGGAATGGGCCAAATGATAATAATAACAATTATAAAATAATAAGACTTCATATAGCTGTAGATTCTAGTCTTACTTATAAAGATTTTAATACAAATTTTAATGGTAAAAGAATAATAATGGATAGCAGTATTAATGGATATTTTTCCACCAACTTAAATAATACAGTACCCAACTTAAAAGGCAATGGTGTTATTTTATTTCAATTTGCTACTATTGATATAAATTCTACTCAACAAACTTTTAATAATATGGCAGGTTTGCTCTCTGCAAAAATTGGCACCAATGTGATAACAGAAGGGCGATTTGACCATGCATTAAATGGATTACCGATTAATTTTTAAGAGTCGGCATAAATAGAAATTTTCATTTTCCATTTTATTTTTATATTTTCATTGCATGAGTATAAAAGCAATAGCCGTTTTTTGTGGCAGCAAAGCTGGTAATAACCCTATATTTGAGCAGCACACAAAACAACTTGGCGAAATTTTTGCAGAAAAAAATATTACAATTATTTATGGTGCTGGCAACAAAGGTTTAATGGGGGCCGTGGCCAATGGTTCTTTACAAAATGGTGGAGCGGTAATAGGCATCATTCCTGCTTTGCTAAAAGAACAAGAGCACATGCACGACACACTTACCGAAACGCATGTGGTGGCAGATATGCATGTACGAAAAAAAATGTTGTATGAAAAATGCGATGCGGCTATTATTCTACCAGGTGGTTATGGCACACTAGATGAACTATTTGAAATGCTTACTTGGAATACACTAAAAATACACAGTAAGAAAATATTCTTTTTAAATAGCGATGGTTTTTATGACCACCTTATTGCCCATATTTCAAAAATGCATTCCGAAAATTTTTTATACTCACACCCGATTGAGCAAATGACAGTAATTAAAGAACCTACAGAAATTAGGCAATACCTTTAATAATCATCTCTGCTTTTTTTGTAGCCGCTATTTCTGCCTTGAAAAAGTGCAATGTTAAACCCTGCACGAATAAGCGGATCTATTCTTCCAAACTGATCAATGTAAGGAGAGTTTATATCTTTGCCAATATCAAATAATATGGAAATATAATAAAAAGTATTTCCTTCTTCCCTGCCTCTTGCATAGCCTGCGCCTACTAGATAGCTAGTAGCTGCAAAACTTATTTGCTGTTTTTGCAAATAGCTATTATTTGCTGGAAAATATTTTAGTGTTACAAAATTTCTTTCTATTTGTGCATGTGCATATAAAAAATTTACAGGAAAGAGTCGCACAAATGCGCTTGGTCCAATTATAGATTGGCGTACTTTATCTCCAGGCACTTCATAATCTCTTTGGGATACATAATTATAATTTAATGCCAATGCTACATCAATATATTTATTTAAACTATATCCAAAATGTGGCCCCAACCCTAACGAAAATTGGCCTTGCCTAAAACCACCACCTACACTGCCTCCTGTAAATAAATTCTCTTTCTTAAAGCCATGTTTTGTTTCTTCGTCTTCACCTGCTTGAGCGTTTACATTGTTTACAAAAAAAGCTAAGCAAAATATTGCTATTGTTATTTTCTTCATTGCTAATTTTATTTAGTATCAAATATTTTTCCTGTATTTAAAATATTATTTGGGTCAAACACTTTTTTTATTCCTCGCATTATATTCAATGTTATTTCATCAAACATTATTGGGATATATTCTTTTTGTATTAATCCAATACCATGTTCGCCACTTATTGTTCCGCCCAAAGATTTTATTAATGTAAACAATGCTTTTAATGCAGGTATTATTTTTTCGTTATTAAGGCTATACACACAGCCTTCTTTTTTTATACGCACATGCAAATTACCATCGCCTGCGTGGCCATACGATACCACTTCAAAATCGTATTCAATACTCAAAGCTTTTATACCTTTTATTAATGTGGGTAATGCAGCTCTTGGTACTACTGTATCTTCTTCCACCGTATAGCCATCTATCTTTACAGCTTCGGCTACTCGCCGTCTAAGCTTCCACAATTCGGCTTTTTGTTGTGCATCATCGGCAAAATAAATTTCGCCGCAATCAAATTCCGAAAGCACATTTGCAATGGCTTCCATTTCTTTCATCAATACTTCTGTATCATTACCATCCACCTCTATAATAATATGTGCTGCCACATCATCGCCAATAGCAATAGAACTACTATCCACAAATTTGCTGACAATTTTTAATGCATTGGCTTCTACCAACTCCAATGCGCTAGGCGTAAAACCTGCACGAAATATAGCACTTACAGCTGCTCCCGCTTTTTCCAAATCGTTAAAAGGCACTAGCATTAATAAATCATGCTTAGGATGGGGTATTAATTTTAATACAATTTTTGTAACCAATCCTAAAGTGCCTTCGCTGCCTACAATAAGTTGTGTAAGATTATACCCTGTAGCATTTTTTAACACATTTGCACCAGTCCAAATAATTTCGCCTGTGGGCAATACCACTTGAAGGTTGAGCACATAATCTTTTACCACACCATATTTTACTGCCTTAGGTCCACCACTGTTTTCTGCAATATTGCCTCCTATAAAACAACTGCCATAACTACTCGGGTCGGGTGGATAAAACAACCCTTTTTCTTTTA
>JAYSOC010000486.1:0-3134 GCA_043723285.1 Ferruginibacter sp.
CCAAACTGATCAAACTTAACTGATGGTTTCCATGATTCGTTAAACAATCTAGTTGTAGCAGTAGTATTAAAAGTTTCTCCAGAATTTTCTTGTGTTGTATATGCTCGTAATGCCCAATTTTTATGGTTCAATTCTACTTTGTATTGTCCCATTTTAAAATTCTTAATGGAGTATCTATCACTACCAGTATAAATAGTATTACCTGTTCCCCAATATCCTGCTACTACGGCTTCAATAGCTGGCGTAATTTTATAATGAAGCGAACCCGACATTTTAAAATTGGTTGTGTTTGGATTTACAACTTCTTTTTCGGTATATCCTGTACGAGAAACATTTTGAGGAGAAGAAAGTAATCCATTAGAATTAATAAAATTTCCGGCACCTGGTAAGCTCGCTGCAATGCCAGAGAAAAGTAATCGAATATCTACACTAGTTTCGTCACCATACACATTTAATCCATCATAATTAGGGTCAGTCTTTCTATCGCCAGGTATAACAAAATTCGTTGTTGGAGTTCTACTATAATTTCTATCATCTACACCTAACCAATCTTTAGCTTGTATAAATTCAAAATTTGTTTTAAAGGCAAATTTTTCAGATACTTTTTTACCCCAACGTAAATTCCAGTTGTGGTAAGGAGCTGCTGCTCTTTGGCTATGATCAGTATGCATAATACCAGTCTTTACTAAAAAAGAAACACCTTGATATTTAAAAGGATTTTTACTAGTCATAAGCAATGTACCATTCATACCACCTGGGCCATATAATGCAGAAGAAGCTCCAGATAATAATTCGATATTATCTACATCCAATTCGCTCAGTCCAATAATAGCACCTACAGAGAAATTTAACCCTGGAGCCATATTATCCATGCCGTCCACCAATTGGTTGAAACGAGTATTACCACTGCTATTGAAGCCACGAGTAGTTGGTGTTTTAAATGTTAGTGAAGATGTCGTAACATCCACACCTTTTAATGCAAGTACCACATCATAAAAATTTGATGCTGGTGCATTTCTAATAGCCGTAGAGCTTACTCTTTCAATAGATACAGGAGACTCCATTATCTTTTGAGATACACGAGTAGCAGATACTACTACTTCTTGCCCAAGCGAATTGTTTGGTACAAAACTCACATTCGTTGGTGCTGCTGCATCTGTAACTGTTACTTCTTGTGTTGTATAACCTACAGAAGAAAAAACTAAAGTAACAGGTAAAGATTTTGTGGTAACCTTATACCCACCTTTATCATTTGTAAAAGTTCCGCCATCGGCTCCCTTAATAGTTACAGAAACTGCCGGCGCACTTTCGCCGTTTGCAATGTTTTTCACGGTACCGCTTATGGTTACATTTTGCGCAAAAGCAACCATCGTAAAGATGTTAGCCAATACCATTGTGACCAAATAGCTTGTAAATTTTCTCATATCCATTTTTTTGGTTTATAATTTGAGGGCAAAATAAGCATACTTACTGTGTTTTAAAATTTTATTTTTTAACGTTATGTTAGTATTTAAAATTAAATGTTGCTTATATATTGATATCTACGGTTTAATTTAGCAGCATGGCTACCTATAAATTTGATAACCAAACTGGTTTTTACAGCGGAAAAGTGCGTGATGTGTATTGCATTGGCGAAAACTTATTGGTAATGATAGCCAGCAATCGTTTATCTGCTTTTGATGTAATACTCCCACGTCCAATACCATATAAAGGACAAGTTTTAACCGAAATAGCTGCGTACATGCTCCAAAAGTGCAAAGATATATGCCCCAATTGGTTGCTAGAAACCCCTGCACCCAATGCAACTATTGGAAAAAGATGCAAACCTTTTGCTATAGAAATGGTTGTACGTGGCAATATTACTGGCCACTCATGGCGTACATATAAGGATGGCAAGCGTATTTTATGTGGCGTACAAATGCCAGATGGTATGAAAGAAAATGATTTTTTCCCTACTCCTATTATTACACCTTCTACAAAGGCAACAGAAGGACACGATGAAGATATTAGCAAAGAAGAAATTATTGCAAATGGATTATGCACAAAAGAAGAATGGAATATTTTAGAAAAATATGCATTGCAATTGTTTGAAAGAGGAAAAAGTTTAGCAACAGCCCAAGGTTTAATATTAGCAGATACAAAATATGAATTTGGAAAAATAGGTAATGAAATTTATTTGATGGATGAAATACATACGCCCGATTCATCAAGATATTTTTATGCCGAAGGATTTAATGAAAGATTGGCAAAAGATGAAAAACAAAAACAACTGAGCAAAGAATTTGTAAGAGAGTGGCTCATTGAAAATAATTTTATGGGTAAAGAAGGCCAAACTGTACCAACAATGACAGATAAAAAAATAGCAACAATTAGTAATAGGTATATTGAATTGTATGAACAAATTACTGGAGAAAAATTTGTACCAATAAACTTAAGCGAAGAAGAATTATTTGAAAAGATTTCTATTGTATTAAAAAAATATAATTAAATAAAAATAAGCCACATGCACGAATAAATTATTTAGATAATTGGTTTAACTTACAAAAAAAAATATTCATGCATTCGTGGCTTATATCCTTTTAAGTTGTGCTTACAAAAACAAACGGCATAAAATTTGATTAGTAATTTGTAATATTAAAAAAAGCATTATGAGCAAATCGAAAATTTTATTGGCTTTGTTAGCTGGAGTTACTATTGGTGCAGTTGTTGCCTATAGTGTAAAGACAATAACTGAAAAAGATAATACGGATAATTTAGTAGATGAAGAAAAACAACCTACTACAATTGACAATATTGCACAGCAATTTTCTGACAAAATTTCTGCTGAATTAAAAGCTGCCGAAAAGAAAATTAGAACCGCAGTAAAAAAAGAAATAGATGCACTTAACCCTGAAAGTGAATTAGGATTATTTTTATAATTTTTATTTTTTATTTGCCGCAAACCTGCCTTTGCCAGAAGGCAGATTACACAAATTTCTACTACTTTTTTTTTATTGGTTATCCGATTTTTTTTGAAACATTTTATCCTTCACAAATGTGATATACGTTAAAATTAATTTATCCTTATCTAATCAAAAATTTGAAAAAATATTCATAAAAAGTAGAATTTAATTATTTTTTATTTTGCGAAATAA
>JAYSOC010000487.1:0-7831 GCA_043723285.1 Ferruginibacter sp.
GTACCTGTAACTTTTACAAATATTTTTCCAGAAAAAAAAGCCTGTTCACTTAAAGTATATTTTGATATAGAAAATGAAATAAATGTGAGTAGGTATGAATTAGAGGTGAGCAAAGACTTTAATAATTTTGAGAAAATAGCTACTGTACAAGCAAATAATTTTAAGCGCTATACGTTTCAAACCCATGCTATTGCTGAAGCCTATCAAGTACCTGTATTATTGGTTAGGGTTAAATCTATTGATATGGATGGAAAATTTCAATACAGCGAAATAAAAAAGGTATCCGGCATATGTGATTCAAAAACCGCATTATCGTTATACCCTAATCCTGTTCCAAAAAATAGTAGCAGCTTTTATATACAAAAAGAAAATGGTCTTTTCAATGGCACTTACTTAGTCTCTTTGCTAGACATGACGGGTAAGCTTATAAAAACCACAGAAATAAAATTGGTAAATATTGCAAAGTTTAATTATGACATAAGCAATATTTCAGCAGGGCAATATTTAGTAAAAGTATTTAATACAAATAGTAAAACGATAGAAATTTTAAAAGTTGTAAAGTTATAAAACAATAGAAAATTGAAAAGAGCTTAGAAGGTATTGTTTGAAGCTGCATTTAAAATTGGCGTTAAAAATAGTTGGCAGTTTTATAAACTTCTTTTTTAAAAAAGAAGTTTATAAAATTGATATTGCTACGAAGAAACAATTTTAAATGCACCCATTTTGATGATAATGATGACGCAAACCCAAGACAACAATTACTATATATAAAAATAAAAATAGAGATTCTAGTCATCAAATCATTAATATAATTATGCAAGGCATTTTGCACTCTCATTACAAATTGGTAGAAGAATATATAAATAAACTGCAAGAAGAAAACTTGACAAATTCTTATTGCCCATACCATGAAAACATTTTGCAACATAAACAAACACTATCTGAAATTTATAAAAATTACAGAGAAACCTTTGAGCACATGGGCATCATCATAAAACAATTTGAGGAGCATAAGCAATCCATTAAACGACTCATTATTCTACAAAAAAAGAAGAAGAAGGAAATGCTTAAAACCAGTCATACTGATTCGACAAAAAAGAGTTTTAAAAATAAAGAAAGTCTTGTTGCATAATAATTATACTATTGTTTCCATTTTTCAATCCTCGCTTAATTCCTAGATAAAGGTTAGTAAAAGGAATAAGTGTCATCATAAATAGAACATCAACAATCATTAAAAAAGCCACCAAATTTTGGTGGCTTTTTTAATGACTATCTAATTTGTTGTTTTTCTAATTTAATGTTTAATAGAAACTTTCACGTTTTTATCAAATCCATTTGCATCTTTAACATTCAACACATAAATTCCATCGGCAATATTTAAAACATTTAAATAATTTGTACCATTATTTATTTTATTTTTCAATATCACTTGGCCAGATGCTGATAGCAAAGTTGCTTCTACATACCCATTTGTACCAGCTAAGCTCACATACAACTTTCCATCTTGTACAGGGTTAGGATATACTAATATTGTTGATGTTTTACAATTAACCAACACTGGTAATATTTTTGAATAGGTAAAGCTTCCATCTTTATCAATCATTTTTAATCTATACGATACTTTTTCGGATGATGCACTCAAATCTTTATCAGTAAAACTATAATTTATTTTTGTAGAGCTGTAACCACTAGCCGCTACATTGCCAATCGATTTCCAATCTGTAGCATTTATATTGCTTCTGTCAATTTCAAAACGATCAGTATTTATTTCAGAGGCTGTAGTCCAATTTAAAACTGGTTGGCAATCTTTTAAAGTAGCACTAAAATCTGTAAGGGTTAGGGGTACTACGGCAGCTATAACAGTTATAGAAGAAGTACCATTGTCATCTGCTGTAACATTGCCACCAGGAGCAGCGCCTGCTACATTACAATTAGCCCCACCAAAAAATAAATTGCCTGCAAAAGTAGATGGCCCCCCAATAGTTACACCTTGTACTTTAAGTATAATGATACGGTTTGCACTTCCAGGGATAACATCGCTGCCATTGCAAATTCGAATTTGCGACCCTGTGTTAGAACCTGCCACAATTACCCATCCCGTAGGTAAACCTGTTTGTTGCGCATCAGGTAAAAGTGTAGCTATTGCTGGTATAGTAATCACAGGCCTTAATTTCGAAGCCACGATATTTGCCGTACCAGTATTGCCAATGGTTATTTGAAGATCAAGTGTTGCACCTACTGCTACTTCTCCAGCATTTAGTGGGTTAGCACTTAGGCCAATAACACCAATAGTTGGGTTTGCTTGGCCAAATACATTTGTTGCTATTAGCGCAATCATCAAAAACAAGATTGTTGATTTAATTTTTTTCATTTTGAAATTATTATTTTGTTTATAAAATATTGAGGGTTATCATTTATAAAAATTTATTACTTCGCATATACTCCATCTGCATAAACTTATTTTACATTCGTTTTTACAAATCTTATTTCCTTTCTTTCATTTCCACTTACAAACAACAATGCATAAACACCACTTGCAAGTTTGCTTACATCCATTGTTGTTATAAAAGCATTTTGCGGTACAGCCTTGCTCATTACTAAAGCCCCATTCATTCCAAAAACTTGCATAGTAGATGCTACCTCTGCTTTAGAATGATTTATACTAATAACATTTTGTGCAGGATTAGGAAAAACACTTAAACTAACACAGCCAGGAGGCAAAATAGTAACCTCTGTATTGGCTGTACAACCATTTGCATCTGTTACTAAAAAACGCCAAGTACCTGGCCCTCTAGTAAAATTACCTACACCTGTGTATGGAAGCTTACCACCTGTTCCTACTACTTTTACCTCTGTAGTTCCTCCACATGTATTTATTGGTAATGCAGATGAAGATGCT
Organism: Ferruginibacter sp.; assembly: GCA_043723285.1. Taxonomy (GTDB): domain Bacteria; phylum Bacteroidota; class Bacteroidia; order Chitinophagales; family Chitinophagaceae; genus Ferruginibacter. The sequence goes on from JAYSOC010000487.1 coordinate 2,900, forward strand.
TTTAAACTATCCGGTTGTAGTGTAGTTATATTAGGAGTAGTGACACTACATGTTGGGTTTACTACTAACCTTACCTTAGCCGAGTAAATACCAGCAACTATAGAAAATAAATTGCTTGTTTGATAAGTTGTACTATTATTTAAGCTGTACTCATACGCACCTGTGCCACCAGTGGCAAGCACAGTAAGCGTAGCGTTACCTCCGTTACATGCGATGCTGTTAGCTGAAATAGAGGCAACAATTTGACTAGGCTGTATAATGCTTAAGTTATTACTAGTGCCAGCACATCCATTTGCATCTTTTACAACAACACTATATGTACCTATGGGTGCAGAAAAAATATTGGAAGGTTGAAAAGCACCGCTATTCAAACTATATTGATAGGGCAACACACCACCTGTTCCCATAGCTGTGATAGTGCTGTTGCTTCCAAAGCAAGTAATAGCTGTTGCAGATATAGTTGCTAAGGGAGTGGCTGGCTGAACATTTACAATAATATTATTCGTTACAGATGGCGTACAGCCATTACTGTTTTGTGCGGCTATAGAGTGTGTGCCAGCTGTTGTTGGAAATCCTCCTGAAGGATAAGGTGCAAATGTACCTCCATCAAAACTAAAACTTAACCCAGTGGTAGATGAAGTAATAACTATTGTACCTGTAGCTACTGTGCATGTAGGCTGCACAACATTTACTGTAGGGGCCGCTGGGGCAGTAGGTTGTGCATTGATGGTAAAGTTTGCAAGTGGAGATAAACAACCGCTTATATTTTGTGCGATAATAGTATGATTGCCCGCTGCTATTCCTACAAAACCTGTAGCAGGGTATATATTATAAGGTCCACCATCTAAACTAAAAGTTAAACCAGCAGTGGCAGAAGTAATGGTAATGCTACCTGTGCTAACAGTGCATGTAGGTTGTATTACAAGCGTTGTAGGTGAAGCAGGTGCACCAACTACAGCAGTGATATTTACATTGGCCGAAGCTGTTGATGTACATCCTACAGCATTTGTTATTGTAAAATTATATATACCTGCAGCGAGCGTGTTGATTGTAGTACTAGATGTGTTTCCTGCAATACCGCCTGGGCTTATTATCCAGTCTCCGGCAGGTAATCCATTTAAAACAACAGACCCTGTAGATACGGCACAATTAGGTTGCGTAGTTATACCTACAGTAGGAGCAGTGGGCGTAGTAGGTTGTGCATTTATGGTAAAATTATTTATTGGTGACACACAGCCATTGCTATTTTTTGCTCGTATGCTATGTGCACCTGTGGCCAATGCAATAGGTGCTGTGTAGCTTACATAAGAAGCATTTCCATCTATACTAAAAGTTAATCCTGTTGTAGGAGATGTAATAGTAACTAACCCTGATGCATTTGTGCAAGTAGGTTGTGCAATACTAATAGTTGGAGATGCAAGTGCTATTGGATCATCAATGGTAATATTGGATGTTACTGCCACACATGTTAATGGATTGGCTACATCTCTTGCAGTTACAGTATACGTACCAGCAGATACTGTAAAAGTATTGCTTGCTTGAAAAGGAAAAGAGCTGGTACCAGCAATAGCATATTCAACAGCTCCAGCAATGCCAGCACTAGATGCGGTAATAGTTGTATTGCCTCCATTGCACAATATTGTACCTGCTACTGCACTTACTGTTAAGCTACAACCTGCCACAACAGTAATAGTAGAAGTGGCATTATCATCTGCTGTAACATTACCAGCAGGAGGAGCACCTGCTACAGTACAAGTTGAACCCCCAAAATTTAATTGCCCTAAAAAAGTTGAAGGACCGCCAATAGTTACACCTACTACTTTAATTATTATTGTTCGTGATGTACTTCCAGCTATAACATCGCTACCATTACAAATACGAATTTGAGAACCAGTATTAGAACCAGGTACAATTATCCATCCAGTAGGTAATCCTGTTTGTTGTGCATCAGGCAAAATGTTTACTATGGCAGGAACCGTAATTACAGGCCTTAGTTTTGCTGCAGGAATACTAGCAGTACCAGTATTGCCTATCGTTATTTGAAGATCAAGTGTAGTACTTAAATTTACAAGCCCTGCGTTTGCGGGCAAAACTGCTATAGATGGATTAGCCTGCGCTAGTGAAGAAGAAATAATATAATTGCTTGCTAAAAAAAGTATAAATAATTTAAAAAGTTTCATGTAGAGAAATAGTAAATTGGTTAATAGATTTAATTATTTTATTAAATACTTTATGGCAAAACTTTTATAGAAGTGGTGGAATTATTATCCGCTATATTATCTCCGATGGTTGCGGTGCCTACCATTAAACCAGGTGCTTTACCATCAGAAAATGTTAGGTTACCAGATATAGTAGAAGGACCACCAACATCTTTTGCTCGCATGGCAATCAATATCGTTCTACTTGCATTTTGAGGAATTATATCTGTGCCATTAGAAAGTATCACAACAGCATTTTTATTGGAAATAATTTTCCATCCTACAGGTAACGTATGCCCTGTATCAGCTATGCTTACAAGGTTTGCAGGAAAACTAATTTGAGGGCGAAGCTTATATGCTGGAACAGTTTTAGTAGCACTCGTGTTTGAAATACTAACTTCTAAAAACACCAACTTATTTTTACTAACTATACCACTGTTTTGTGTAAGCACATTTAGTAATACATTTTGCGAAAACGCATTTTCATATTTTATAATTGCCAATAAAAGAAGAAAACCACATGTAAATATTCTCATTTGAAAATGATATTATTTTAATTTCCAAAATTAGAGTGATAGCAAAAAAAAATTGTGATTGTGGTATTATGTAATCATTATCTAAATGTTACCTAATGAAAAATTTTTATGCTGTTATTCTTTTGGAATTATTTTTTCCGTAAGAGATAATCGCTTAAAACTTTTAAGAAATCATTTCCTTAAAAGTTAATATTTGCATAACGATTTGTTAACATCAATAAGGCAATAATAAATTTCCTTTGCAAAAATTAACAAAAAATGAAAAGAGTATGTTGTTTAATTATACTAATAGCCATATCACATATTGTATTTGCACAAAATGGAAAAATTTCAGGAAAAGTAATTAGTGCAAACTCGGGGCAACCCTTAGCAGGAGCTAGTCTTACACTAATAGAAAAAAACAGAACCAAGGCAGCTGATCAAAATGGTGTTTTTAGTTTTGCTAAACTAGAAGCGGGAACATATTCTATAAAGTGTAGTTACACTGGTTATGAAGCCAAAATTATTGAAGAAGTAATTGTAAAGGATAATGACAATACGGATATTAGTATTTCGTTAGATGTAAAGGCATCTGACACTGTAATTGTAACAGCACCTAAGAGATTAAAAGCGGCTGGAGCTACGGTAGAATCTTTATTAATAGCACAAAAGAATAGTGCTAGTGTAAGTGACGGTATAACTGCAGAAACCATTAAAAAAACACCTGATACAAAAAGTAGCGACGCTATAAAAAGAGTAAGTGGTGCAAGTATTCAAGATGATAGATTTGCCATTATTAGAGGGTTAAATGATAGATATAATGCTGCGTTTATTAATGGTGCACCATTGCCAAGTACAGAGGCAGATAGAAAGGCTTTTGCATTTGATATATTTCCATCTTCTATTTTAGATAATTTGGTTATTTACAAAACAGCTACGCCAGATAAGAGTGGCGAGTTTGCAGGAGGCTTGATAGATATTACAACTAAATCGGCAGCAGTTAAAAATTTTACTTCTATAACAATAGGGCAGAGTTATAACTCCATAATAACAGGAAGAAAAAGATTTTTTTCAGAAAATAAAGGTAATAAAGATTGGCTAGGTTTAGATGATGGTACAAGAGCACTACCAGATGCATTTCCTTCTAAAGCTGAACTCCTAACTTCTAATCAACAGCTTAAAGCAGCAAAATTATTTGGTAAATACAAATGGGGCGTAAAATATGCCAATACAAGACCAAACTTTAATTTTCAAATATCGAAAGGAATAAATATAGAGCGAAAGGAAAAAGAATTTTTAGCAGCCATTTTTTCTATTAATTATAACAGAGCTTTTTCTCTTACATCTGGTGAAAGAAATAGTTTTGATATTCCTGATTACACATTGCTCCCTACTGACCCAGGTTATAACCCTAGGCAAGTTCGTAAATATATGGACTCTATTTATAATGACGAAGTGGTGTGGGCGGCATTAGCAAATTTTTCTATAAAATTAAATAACAGAAATAGCATTAGTTGGAAAAATAATATGAGCGTTAACACAGATAATAAATTTGTAAAAAGAATAGGCAATTATGATTATACTTCTGACACCTTGGGGTTTATAAAAGAAACAGTAAGTTGGTTTACTTCAGATAAAATAATCACATCACAGTTTTCCGGTGACCACCAAGTTGGAAAAATAAAAACAAAAATAAATTGGTTAGCTGCATACAGTAAAGTAAATAGAGAAACACCTAATTTATCTAGAACGCAATATGCGGGTCAATATCCTGATGTAGATAACATAGGTCCTGCTATACTTTTAGGGTCATCACAATTTGGTGGGCATGGTACAACTTTTTCTTCAAGTTCAAAAGAAAGTATAAAAAGTTTTAAGATAGATATAACACAGCCTTACACGTTTATGAAGAACACGCAAAACTTTATAAAAATAGGAGCCGGTTATCAAATAAGAGAGAGAGATTTTACAAGTAGAGTAATTGGTCTTGTACAATATTCAGGTTTCGTTTATCAGAGAGATGCTTCTATTGATAAACTTCCTCAAGATCAAATTTTTTTACCTCAATATCTAGGCTTTTTAGAAAACGGCAAAGTGGGTTTTTCGCTTAGCGATGGCACTTATGCTAACGCTGATTATGCGGCGTCATCCAATACTACACACGCTTATGTGATGAACGACCAACGCTTTTTTAAAAAATTTAGGGCTATCTACGGGGT
>JAYSOC010000488.1:0-3131 GCA_043723285.1 Ferruginibacter sp.
AGTAATTTGTAATAGCTTAATAAATTATAAATGAAATTTATTTCCTTTAAAATAAAATCATTAACTAAATTTTTATTCCATATTTGTTGATAAACAAAATTTGTAAAAACAATTAAATACTGTTTATTACAAAAAAATAAAAAACTTTTCATGAAAAAATTTATATTTAGTGGAGGTCGGAAGCTCATTTTATTATTAGCATTTTTTTATATTGTTAAAGTAAATGCACAAGTAATTATTACAAGCACTGCTACAACTTACACGCAAAACTTTAATACACTTTTAGCAAAAGGGGGCACATCTGCAACGTTACCTACCGGTTGGAAATTATTAGAAACTGGTACCAGTGCAAATACATCATACGTAAGCGATGCTGGTACAACTTCCACAGGTAATACCTACAGCTATGGCACTGGTACTAGCACAGATAGAGCTTTTGGTTCTTTGCTTTCTGGTTCTTTAAGCTCTACAATGGGCGTTCAAATAAAAAATAGCACTGCGCAAACAATCACATCTATTACTATTTCGTACACAGGAGAACAATGGAGATGTGGAACAGCAAGTAGAACAGATCAATTAGATTTTCAGTATAGCACATCTGCCACATCACTTGCTACTGGCACATGGGTAGATGCAAACGCACTAGATTTTATTTCGCCAAGTACAGCAACTACTGGTGCCAAAGATGGTAATGCTGCTGCAAATAGAGCAATAAAAACTTTAACCATTACTGGATTAAACATTGCAAACAATGCATTGTTTTGGTTGCGTTGGGTAGATGCCGATGTTACAAGCGCCGAAGATGGATTGGCTATTGATGATTTTTCTTTAAAATTAAATACAGGAGATATTACTGCTCCACTCGTTTCTACATTAAGCCCTACAAACACAGCAACTGGTATTGCACTTAATGAAAACTTAGTTGTAACATTTAATGAGAATATACAAAAAGGAACAGCAGGAAATATTATTGTAAAAAAATTGAGCGACGGTACAATTATAAATACAACAGCCGTAAATGCTGCCAATGTAATAGTGAGTGCAGCTTCGGCTACTATTCCTTTTTCTGGTTTGGCATATAACACTGCTTATTATGTAGAAATGACAGCAGGAACATTTAAAGATATTGCTGGAAATAATTTCGCAGGTATTACCGGTTCTACTGTTTGGGGTTTTACTACATTACCACAACCCGCTGCTACACTTACTGTAAACCCAACATCGCTTAGTTTTGGTTTTGTTGCTGCTGGTGCAGTTTCTGCAAACCAGAGTTTTACTTTTACTACTGCAAATATTATTGGAGCATTAACATTATCAGCACCAAGTAGTTTTCAAATTTCAAAAGATGGAATTTCTTTTGCTGCTACACAAAATTATACAATTGCAGAGGCGCAAGCTGGACAAACTGTTTTTGTAAATTTTGCACCTACAACTATTAATACAGATTATAGTGGTTTAATAAATTTTAGTAGCACAGGTTTATTGGATAATAAAGTACAACTAACTGGCAACTCAAATGTTGTTGTTACAAATGGACCACTCAATTTTTACTTTGGAAATTTACATGCTCACAGTAGTTATTCCGATGGTAATGCAGATGATATTACAAAAATACCAGCAGATGATTATGCCTTTGCAAAAACATCTTTGTGTTTCGATTTCTTAGGCATAAGCGAACATAACCATGTGGCAGCAGGAATGCATTTAGCAGATTGGGCACCTGGTATTGCACAAGCTACAGTAGCTACAACTCCTAATTTTGTTGCCTTGCATGGAATGGAGTGGGGAACTATCAGCGGCGGCGGCCACGTAATTGTATATGGTATGGATTCCTTAGTAGGATGGGATCCTAGCGAAAATCAAATTTTTGTAACCAAGGGTGTTTATACTGGTACTGGTGGTTTGTTTGATATAATAAATCGTCATGGTTCAAATGCATTGGCTTACTTAGCTCATCCAAACACAACAGATTATAATGGGTTACTAAATGGCACGTACGATTTGGAAGCAGACAATGCAGTAGTAGGAACTGCAGTAGAAAGTGGTCCTGCATTTTCTATTAATACAAGTTATACTGATCCTGCTACATCGATGTCATACCTTAGTTATTTTAAAAACATGTTATCGAAAGGCTATCATGTAGGGCCAACAATAGATCATGATAACCACAACTTCACTTTTGGGCATACTGCAAAAACAAGATTGGTAATTTTAGCACAATCATTATCAGAAAATAATTTGCTTGATGCTATGAGAAGAATGCGTTTTTATGCATCGGAAGATTGTGGAGCAAGAATTAATTATTCTATAAATACTGAACCGATTGGAAGCATCATTACAAAAGCAGGTGCACCAACAATATCTTTAGGTACCATTACTACAAGCCCTGTTTCATCTGTGCTTGTTATGTATGGAGAAGCGGGTAGTGGACTAGCAGCTACACAACTTACCAATATCACGAGTGGTACATTTACATTTACAGATAATACACTTGCCAATTTATCGCAACGATATTATTATTTAGATATTACAGAAGCAGATGGGTCAAGAATAATAACTGCTCCAATATGGTACACTAGAAATGATGCATCATTGTTTGCTCGTCATGCTTCTGCGCTTACTTCTTTCTTTACTGTAAATGAAACAGACAGAGTAATATTAAAATGGACTACAGAAAATGAAAACATCAATCAAAATTTTGAAATTGAAAGATCTATTGATGGTGGAAAAACTTACACCGCTATGGGAACTATAATTGGCAAAGGCGCAAGCGATGTATTTAATTCGTATGGCTTGCAAGATATTCACCCTTACATGGGTGTAGCGTATTATCGTTTATTGCAAAAAGGTAAAGAAGGTATTGGTTTTACCGATATTAAAGTGGTGGATAGAAGCGAAATTGCTACGGATTATTTTACCATTTATCCAAACCCAGTACATGGAATACTAAATGTAAAAGTAAAGACAACCACAGCAGAAAAAACCGCTGTAGAAATATACGACATTGCAGGAAGAAGAATGATTACGCAACAAGTATCATTATCTAAGGGTAATCAAAATATTAGTATTGATATGACTGCATTGCAAAATGGTAGTTATATTTTAAAATTAGTATTAGATGGAAAAATGAG
>JAYSOC010000489.1:0-3131 GCA_043723285.1 Ferruginibacter sp.
CTAGCATATTTGCCAATAATTTATTTAAAGAACTCAAATATTTAAACCCCTTATTAGAAGAAAAGGAATGGAACAACATGCAAATTTCTTTTCTTAAAAAACATACATATCACACAAAATACTGTAAAGAAAAAAAATCAGTTTTTAAAGAAGATTATCTTCAATATTTAATTACCAATGCATAATTTTATTCTTCAACTAAAATACTACATTTTTACTCTTGTTTTTGTTAGCCTTTATTCATTTTTATCAAGTAACTATACTATCTAGCCTATCAATAAAAAAAATACTTTTTTATATTAAATATAGTTACTATATTTAGTTATTATTTTCCCCAATTGTTCTATAATTATTTTTTGCAACTTCCCCACAAAAAATGGAAGACTTTCTTAAAATTGAACAAATCCATACTTGTGAAGACAATACTAATTTAATATTTAAAAGCACTAGTGTTTACAATGTTATTTTAATAGTTCCCTTATGAATTGTTACAGGATATTTTTAACACTAAAACCTAATCAATTATGCAACACACTAGCAAAGCACATTCCATTCTTTTTGCACAGCAATTATTAGAGGCACATTTAAACCAACCCGAAGAAGATAGAATAAAACTAAAAGGCATTGGTGCCGAAACATTGGAAGCACTTTTTTTAGGTACAAGAGGCAGCAATGCAAAATATATGCAGGAGTTAATGGGTTACGCAGTTCTAGGAAATGTCAATTACAGAAAAAGTTATTTTCCCGATGATCCAGACTATTTAGATGCAGCAATGCAACAATCTCCAGGTTTTAAAAATACGATGCAGTTGATGGGCTATGAATACGACAAGCTCATAAAACAATTGCAAAGTTCTGGCACCTTTTTTAGCATGCGCACAGTTGGGCATATGCTTTGGGATTGCACCATGCCTGGCATACTCGGGTACTTTGCTGCGTTATTGTACAACCAAAATAATGTAGCAGCCGAAGCATCGCCTGTTACTACTTTAATAGAAATGCATGTGGGAAATGAATTGTGCAAAATGCTTGGTTATTCAGTAAACCCTATTGGAAAAAAACCTGGAGAGTTTACGTTACCGCCAGGGAAAATTACTGGTTGGGGGCATATAACCTGCGATGGTTCTGTGGCAAATTTAGAAGGCTTATGGATGGCAAGAAATTTAAAATTTTATGCTACAAGTGTACGAGCTGCTATTATGAATGAAGCCAGTTTAGCGCCTGCAAGAAATTTTATGGTAACTTTATTGGATGGCACAACAGCAAGATTACTTTCATTGGATAGTTGGACAATTTTAAATTTACCTATAGATGAAGTACTTGCCATGGCAAATAATATTGCTACACAATACAGCATTGATATTACAACGGTAAGTAATCTTATTGCAAATTACACAGTACAAAATATAGGGTATCACGAAATACTTACAAAATATTTACCCGATATAAAAGGAACACCAGTATCTATTTGCACTGCAACAAAACATTATTCTTGGCCAAAAGGAGCAGCCATTTTAGGTATTGGTGCAAATAATATGTGGTCTATAAAAGTAGATCTTAATGCACGCATGAATGTAACTGACCTACGCCTTGCATTAGATCGTTGCATACGTGAAAAAATTCCGGTAATGAATGTAGTAGTAATTATTGGCACAACAGAAGAAAGCGCTGTAGATCCTCTAAAAGATATTTTAAAAGCAAGAGAAGATTATAGAAAACTAGGATTAGAATTTGCCATACATGTAGATGCGGCTTGGGGCGGTTATTACAAAACCATGCTCAATAGTGCCGATGAAACAGACCCTACTTCATTTACATCAATAAATGATGCAGCCATTATTGCCTTGCCCATGAGTAAATATGTAACGGAACAATATCAGGTAATGCAATTGGCAGATTCCATTACGGTAGATCCACATAAATCTGGTTACGTGCCGTATCCTGCTGGCGGCTTGTGTTACAGAAATTCCGCTATGCGAAATTTGGTTTCTTTTACTGCGCCAGTGGTTTATCATGGTGGTGTAGATCCTACGGTTGGAGTGTATGGTGTAGAAGGTTCAAAACCTGGTGCTGCTGCAGCTGCAGTTTATTTTAGCCACAAAGTAATTAGGCCAAATACGGATGGTTATGGAAAAATTTCGGGCGAATGTTTTTTTAATGCCAAAAGATTTTATGCATCGCTGGTTTGTTTAAACATTCAAAATCTTCCATTTTTTGTAGTGCCACTTATTCCAATACCTGCCGTACAACAAAACAAAAGCAAAGAGGAAATACAAAAACAATATGAATTTATCAGAGATAGAATTGTAAATAAAACCAACCAACAATTAATTGCCGATACCGAAGCATTTAGTTTGTTTAAGGAATTGGGCGGCGATCAAACCATTATTACCTACATGTATAATTTTTACAACGCCGATAAATCAGTAAATACAGATGAGGATAAATTGAACAAATTTAATTTATCAAAAATTTAGTTTTACCCCTACAGATACAGATATACACGATACAGAATTGGTGGTAACGGCATCGGCATTTACCAGAAATGTGTATGGCGATTTATTAATGGATAATTTAAGAAAACGCTTGGGCCTTACTGGCAATTATAAACCAGACGAATCGCTCAATTTTATTATTTCTACCATCATGAATCCATGGTTGAGTAATACAGTAAAAGGTTCTTTCATTCCACAAATAATGAATATCATCATAAAAAATGTAACGGAAATAATTCCCACTATAAAATAAAAATAATACCATGAAAGCAAAAAATATATATGGAGAAAGTATAGATGAAATAAAATTGAAATTTGCAAAAGCCATTGAAGACGGCTTTGCACCAACCCTTGCCATCACCTTTTGTTCTATAACGCAAAATAGAGATAGTTTAATTGATTTTTTTAATGAAAAAAAGATAGACTTATTTGGCTCTACTACAGCAGGAGAAATAATAGATACAGAAGTAATTGAAAAATCATCGGTAATCATGTTGCTAGATATAAAAAAAGAAGATTATAAAATATTTACTGAAGATGGGCATGATGTAAATACATATAAGACATCTAACGATATGGCAAGGTTTGCAAAAGCTAGTTTTACCAATCCATCCATTGTTGTAATATCGAGTGGGC
>JAYSOC010000490.1:0-3123 GCA_043723285.1 Ferruginibacter sp.
GATAAAACATTAAAACCGCCTACCACTCCAATTGTACATTGTGCTTACTTGAAAGAAATTACAACTAATTAACTTTTACAAAAAAATTATAAAAAAATATGCTACATAAAAGATTTAATTTTGTTACAATGCTGTTAACATCTGCAATATGCAGTGCAGCAGCAGTTACGGGGTACAAGGTGTATATAGCACAAGATGAGGAAACCGAAACAATTCAAGCACCCGCCTCTTGCGAAACAATTACTCATCGGTTAGAAGGTTATGAGTTTATTAAACCTTTATTATATAACAACAAATCTTGCGAGTCTAGCAAATTACAAGTATTAAAGATGAACATTGAAAATGCCATAAATAATCATCAGCAATCAGGTAGCTTAGACCAGGCATCTGTATATTTAAAAGTTTTAAGTAACCGAGAATTTATTAGCATCAATGATGGCAAAATGTATCATCCTGCATCCCTCATTAAGTTGCCAATACTAATTACATATTTGCAAATGGAAGAAAATCATCCTGGAACTTTAAACAAAAAACTAGTGTTTCATTTACCAAAAGGCGGAGTACCACCTCAAACTTATAACACCAACCAAATAGTACCCGAAAAAAGTTACACCATAAATGAACTACTAAAATATATGGTTGCATATTCAGATAATAATGCAACATACTTACTTAACAGCAATATAGATTTAAACGCATTCACAAAAATGTTTTCCGATTTAGGTATAAAAGTTCCTGATGTACACGACATGGATTATCAGATTTCCGCCGCTGATTATTCTGTATTCTTAAATATAATTTATAATGCAGGTTTATTAACAATCCAAAATTCTGAATTAGTTGCCAAACTTTTAAATGAATGTGATTTTAAAGAAGGAATACAAAGTGGTTTGCCAAACGATATTAAAATTATTCACAAATTTGGAGAGTGGGGCACGCCAACTAATCCCAACATTCATCAGCTATCAGAATCCGCAATAATTTATTTAGACAAAACAGCTTATATCCTTACCATTATGTTACAAGGAAAGGATGTGAAAAAACTACCCGCAGTATTAGGTGACATTTCAAAAACAGTTTATTATCATCTTAAACATAACACAGCGAATTGATACTCCTAAAACCTTGTAGAAATTTTACATTTTTTTCAACTGCACTTTGCTAACTCTTAATTGATTTGGAGCTTGAACGGCAAACCATTATTGAACATTGGTTTCCGGTTATTCGCTACAATATTTTTTTTCTCCCGCCCAATGCGGGATCAAAAAAATATTTTCGCTGCTACCCGGGCTAGGCTGAGCAGAAAAACTTTACTGTACTTTTATTATGCAATAAATTGAAGCGGATGGTGTGTAAGACATCAAAACTGTTCAGAAGATTACCTAATTTATTTTACATGCCGCTCTTACGAAGCTTTACTGCCAACTTTTAATATTCTTCTACTGGCATATCGCTCTTATGAAGCTATCAGTTGTAAGTATTTAGCCTCGTTAGAGGCGATATGCCAGTAGAAATTAGCAATAAAGGTAAGCAGAACTCCGTAGGAGCGGAATGTTTTATTTCTTCCGAACACTTGAGGTGATATATGCACCAAGACGAGCGAAACTTCCCCAACATTTTCATCTTAATAAAATAATTAACCGAATATTTGCGAAACCGAATAGTTGCGCATATATTTACAACCGATTAGCTGCGTAAGAAAAAATTAAAACAACATGAGACGAGATATTTTTCAAGCAATAGCCGACCCTACAAGGCGGGCAATTATTACCCTAATTGCAATGCAGGCCATGACACCAAATGCTATTGCAGAAAACTTTCACAGCAGTAGGCAATCTGTTTCTAAACATCTGCGCATACTTACAGAATGCGAACTCGTAAAACAAGAACAACAAGGCAGAGAAATTTACTACTCACTCCAAATTAAAAAAATGAAAGAAATTGATAAATGGTTAAACCAATTTAGAAAAATTTGGGAAACCCAATTTAATCAACTCGACAAAGTATTATCATCCATTAAAAAAAAAAAATGAAAAATTTACTATTTGATTTTACCGTTGACAAAGCAACAAAAACGGTATTCATAACCAGAGAATTTGATGCTGAGCTTTCACTTGTATGGGATGCTTTTACCACACAAAAAATTCTTGACCAATGGGTGGCACCAAAACCTTGGCTATCCAAAACAAAATATATGAATTTTGTAGTTGGTGGAAAAAGATTTTATGCCATGGTAAGCCCCGAAGGGCAAGAGCGTTGGTCAATACAGGAATATACATCCATCACTCCAAAAACAAATTTTAAAATTTACAATGCTTTTGCAGACGCAGATGAAAACCCTCAATTACCAGGTTCTGAATGGGATTACACTTTCAGCGAACAAACTGGTATTACAAAAGTGAGTATTACTATTTATAACGAATCGCTTGCCCGCTTAGAGAAGATGATTGAAATGGGATTCACAGAAGGATTTACAATGACGATGAAAAATTTGGAAGCATTATTGGCAACTTTATCAAAACGATAATAAAAAGAAAATGCACAATCGCATTATGAAAAAATAAAGTGAGATTTGAAAAGGCAAATTGAGCAACCTTAATTTTACATTTATATGAAGGTACAGGAACAAATCAAAAAATATATCAGTAGCCAACCTGAACAAAAATGTAGTGATATGCAAGCGTTGCACAGCATCATTCTGCAAATAATGCCAGCATGTAAATTATGGTTCTTAGATGGTAAAAACGGTGAAGGTAAAGTTGTTTCAAATCCTAATATAGGATATGGAATTCAAAACATAAAATATGCTGATGGGAAAATTAGAGAGTTTTACCAAATTGGTTTAAGCGTAAACACTACTGGAATATCTATCTATATCATGGGTATAAAGGATAAGACATACTTAGCCCAAACGTATGGAGCAAAACTAGGGAAGGCAAGTGTGACGGGATATTGTATTAAGTTCAAAACTATAAAAGATATAAATATTGATATACTTGAAGCGGCAATACGATATGGGGTTGAGGGGCAGAAATAAAATAAAACATTGTTTAATGGACTTGGGACAAGTTAAATTATAAAAAAGGTTTATACAAAGCATAAATACGCTGCCGAACTTTTGCT
>JAYSOC010000491.1:0-3109 GCA_043723285.1 Ferruginibacter sp.
AAATATTTTTGTAGGAAATGGTAGTGATGAGGTAATTGATTTGGCTTATAGAATATTTTGTGAACCTAGCAAAGACAAAGCGCTCACCTTTACACCTACGTATGGCATGTATGATGTAAGTGCTGGTATAAACGATGTTGAATTGATAAAAGTTCCACTAACAAACAATTTTCAAATTAATATTGATAGTGTAGAAGACTATATGCAAGATGAACATTTGAAATTAATATTTATCTGTTCGCCCAATAACCCAACTGGAAATAATATTGATAACATTGAAAGAATAATTGAAAATTTTAATGGTATTGTTTTTATAGATGAAGCGTATATCGATTTTAGTAATGCTCATTCATTCATTAATAAAATAGACCAATATCCTAACATTATTATTTCACAAACGTTTAGTAAAGCTTGGGGATTAGCCGCAGCACGGGTTGGTACGGCTTATGCAAGTGAGGCTATCATTGCATTGTACAACAAAGTGAAACCCCCATACAATGTAAGTAAGCTAAATCAGGATAAGGCTTTGAATACACTTTTAGCAGTCGCTAATTTTGAAAATAATAAAACTATTATTCTAACAGAAAGAAAAAAACTTATTGAAAAATTATATGCATTAGCAGTAGTAAAAAAGATTTATCCAAGTGATGCTAATTTTATTTTAGTGGAAGTAGAAGATGTAAATACTTTGTACGAAACCTTGGTTGCAGCAAAAGTTATTACAAGAAATAGAAATAGTGTGGTGAAAAATTGTTTAAGGATAACTGTAGGAAGTGAGGAAGATAATGAGAGATTAGTGTTTATTCTATCGAAGATTGAAACGAGTAAAACTTCCTCTACCCCATAAAAATAAGGAGGATATCTCCAAGATTGAAGCGAACAAAAAAGCGAAGCTTTTAAACTTTGTGCCTTTGAAACTTTGTGGCAAGCTTCACTTTTGCGAATCAAAAAAAATATTTGTAAGAAAAAATATAACAATGAAAAAAGTATTATTCATAGACAGAGACGGCACATTGGTAATAGAACCTCCAATCGATTTCCAACTAGATAGTTTAGAAAAACTGGTGTACTACCCTGCTGTATTTCAATGGCTGAGTCGCATTGCAAAAGAAATGGATTATGAATTGGTTATGGTTACTAACCAAGATGGATTGGGTACAGCTTCTTTTCCTGAAGCAACATTTTGGCCTGCACAAAATAAAATTATAGAAGCATTTAAAAATGAAGGCATGGTTTTTAAAGAAATTTTAATAGATAAAACTTTTCCTTCGGACAATGCACCTTCACGAAAACCTTCTACTGGTATGCTTACACATTACATGAAGGGAAATTATGATTTGGCAAATTCTTATGTAATTGGTGATAGGATTACAGATGTAGAATTGGCAAAAAATTTAGGTTGCAAAGCCATTTATATTTCGAAAGAAAAAACAGATGATGCTGTTTTGTGTACATCAAATTGGAGTGATATTTATAGTTTTTTAAAAACTGAACCCAGACAAGCGACAGTTTTAAGAAAAACAAATGAGACAAATATTGAAGTAAACGTAAACTTAGATGGCACTGGGAAAAGTAGATTAAATACTGGTATTGGATTTTTAGACCACATGCTAGAGCAAATAGCCAAGCATGGCAATTTAGATTTGTTTGTGACGGTAAAAGGTGATTTGCAAATAGATGAACACCATACGATAGAAGATGTTGCTATAACATTAGGTGAAACTTTTTTACAAGCACTTGGTAGTAAAAAAGGAATAGAACGTTATGGTTTTTTATTACCAATGGATGATTGCCTAGCACAAGTGGCTATTGACTTTGGGGGCAGACCATGGTTAGTATGGGATGCTAATTTTACTAGAGAAAAAATTGGAGAAATGCCTACGGAAATGTTTATACATTTTTTCAAATCATTTAGCGATAATGCAAAATGTAATTTGAATATAAAAGCTGAAGGCGTTAATGAACACCACAAAATAGAAGCAATTTTTAAAGCCTTTGCAAAAGCCATAAAAATGGCAGTAAGCAAATCAAATAATTTTGGTATTCCAAGCACAAAAGGAACTTTATGATAGCGATTTTAAAATACAATGCTGGCAATATTACTTCTGTACAAAATGCATTGAATAGATTGGGTTACGAATCTATTATAACAGATGATGAAAAAGAAATACGAAATGCGGATAAAATTATTTTTCCTGGTGTGGGAGAAGCAAGTACCGCTATGCAATATTTGCAAGAAAGAAAACTGGATGTATTGATAAAATCGCTTAAACAACCTGTGTTGGGCATATGCCTAGGCCAACAATTGATGTGCAATTTTAGTGAAGAAAACAAAACGGCTTGTTTGGGCATTTTTAATGCTACGGTTAAATTATTTCCTCCAACAGCATTGGTACCACACATGGGATGGAATAATATAGAAGTAAGTAATAGCACGCTTTTTGAGGGAATAACAGCAGCAGATAATTTTTATTTTGTACATAGCTATTATGCAACTATTAGTGAGAATACAATTGGCACTTGTAATTATATTTTACCATTTAGTGCTGCTATGCAAAAGGGTAATTTTTATGCAACGCAATTTCATCCTGAAAAATCGGCAGATGTGGGTGAAAGGGTATTGAGGAATTTTTTGAAGGGTTGAACCACAAAGACGCTAAGTAAGAAAAGAATCACAAAGAGTTTTTTACAAAAAACAGTAGAAAGATATTATTATAGAAAAGTAAAATAAATTTTAAACATAAAATATACTTAGTGCACTTAGTGAAAAACTTTGTGCCTTTGTGGTTCAAAAAAATGAGAATAATACCCGCCATAGACATCATAAACGGAAAAGCAGTAAGGCTTACCAAAGGAGATTACAGCACAGAAAAAATTTATAATGAAAGTCCATTAGAAGTTGCAAAAGCATTTGAAGCCAATGGCATAAAATATTTGCACTTGGTGGATTTAGATGGCGCAAAATCGCAGCACATTGTAAATAGCAAAGTATTGTACGATATTGCTACTAAAACAAATTTAAAAATAGATTTTGGTGGTGGACTAAAAACCAATGAAGATGTAGAAGTAGCTTTTGATTGTGGTGCAGCACAAATAACGGGCGGTAGTA
>JAYSOC010000492.1:0-20313 GCA_043723285.1 Ferruginibacter sp.
TTTTTCCTTTGTGTCTTCGAGACTTTGTGGCTAAAATTAATTTTTGTAAAAAATTATTAATTAGCCTTTTAGTAAACATGTCATTAGCAGCTTGTCGAAGGCTGTACAACTTTAAAGAATGTCCAAATAAACTCACCTTCGACAAGCTAAGGCTGACCCTAAAATAATTTGACCGATAGCGCTAGAAATTTTATTTAATTTTGACAAAAGAAAAAGCAATGGAAAGAAAATCAATTACCATAAAAGACAAATCATTCACCATAGGTTTAATGCAAAATGAGGAAATGCACACATTATTTCCATTGATAGAAGAATTAAATTCTGGTATGCAAAAAATGTTGTTTGAAGAACGCTTAGCAGAAATGCAAGCCAATAGGTTTAATTGCATTGGGGTGTGGTACAATGATATTTTAGTGGCTTGTTGCGGCTTTTGGATATTAATAAAATTTTATAATGGCCGCCATGTAGAGCCGGATAATGTGGCGGTACTTACAGACTATAGAAATTTTGGTCTTGGGCAAATAATGATGGATTATGTACACGAGCATGCAAAAAATCTTGGCTGTACAGTGAGCGAATTAAACGCTTATGTGAGTAACAATAAAGCGCATAAATTTTATTTTAAAGATGATTATAAAATATTGGGGTTTCATTTTAGGAGGGAATTATAGTGCAAAACGTAATCTACGCTTTGGTAAAAGTTGAGAAAAGATATTCTGCTGAAGAGCGGCGGGATAGAAGCGGAAATCCTTTTTTCGAGGAACGAGAAAAAAGATTGTAACGAATAGCCCGAGCCAATGCTGCCAAAAGAAATTTTGCCCACCGCCAAAGCCTTTTAGCTACTCATTTGCCTTATATTTGCAGCCACAAAATAGCAGTATGTTTAACAAAAGAACGAAGATAAAAGCAATACTAGAAAGCGATTCAGCTAACTATGAGGCTACGGTAATGGGTTGGGTGCGCACGTTTCGCAATAACCAATTTATAGCATTGAACGATGGTAGTACCAATAATAATATACAAGTGGTGGCCGAGCTTGGTAACCTAAATGATGAAACGATGAAGCGCATTACCACTGGGGCTTGTATAAAAGCTACCGGGCAAGTAATAGAGTCTTTAGGCAAAGGACAAAAATATGAATTGAAAGCAACCGCCATAGAAATATTGGGTGATAGTGATGCGGAAAAATTTCCTTTGCAACCTAAAAAACATAGTCTGGAATTTTTGCGAGAGCAAGCGCACCTTCGTATGCGTACGAATACTTTTGGTGCCATTTTTAGAGTACGTCATAGTTTGGCGTTTGCGATACATAAATTTTATAACGACCGTGGCTTTGTGTATATGCACACGCCCATCATTACAGGTAGCGATGCGGAAGGTGCCGGCGAAATGTTTAAAGTAACCACTTTGCCGCTTGATGGTACTGCGCCACGCAATGATGATGGTAGCATAAATTTTAAAGAAGATTTTTTTGGTAAGAGTACAAATCTTACAGTGAGTGGACAATTAGAAGGAGAATTGGCGGCAATGGCGTTTAGTGATATCTATACTTTTGGTCCAACTTTTAGAGCAGAAAATAGTAATACAACCCGCCACCTTGCTGAGTTTTGGATGATAGAGCCTGAAGTGGCATTTAATGATTTGGAAGATAATATGAACCTTGCGGAAGATTTTATTAAATACATTATCCGCTATGCAATGGAAAATAATGCAGATGATTTGGCTTTTCTTGCACAACGATTAGAAGAAGAAGAAAAACAAAAACCAACAAACGAACGCAGCGAAATGGGCTTGTTAGAAAAATTAAATTTTGTGGTGGATAATGATTTTGAAAGATTAACATACACAGAAGCAATTAGTATTTTAAGAGAGAGTAATCACAACAAGAAAAAGAAATTTCAATATTTGATAGATGCTTGGGGTGCAGATTTACAAAGTGAGCATGAGCGTTATTTGGTAGAAAAACATTTTAAAAAACCTGTTATACTTACCGATTATCCTAAAGAAATAAAATCGTTTTACATGCGCCAAAATGATGATGGAAAAACGGTGGCGGCCATGGATATTCTTGTGCCTGGCATTGGCGAAATGGTAGGTGGCTCACAAAGAGAGGAGCGCTTGGATAAATTGACACAACGCATGAGTGAAATGCATATACCTACAGAAGAAATGGATTTTTATTTGGATACTCGTAGGTTTGGCACCTGCCCACACGCAGGCTTTGGGCTTGGGTTTGAGCGTTTAATTTTATTTGTAACAGGTATGACAAATATTAGAGATGTAATTCCTTTTCCGAGGTATCCGAAGAGTGCGGCGTTTTAAATTGTTGAACCACAAAGGCACTAAGTTAAACACAAAGTGCACAAAGAAATAGTGAAAGAGCAAGTTTAAAAGACATGCTCTTTTTTTGTAAAATGTAGTTATCATTTCTTTGTGTTTCTTTGCCTTCTTTGTGGCTTTGTGGTTCTGACCAACTAAATTTGCACCCTAAACATTTACTTTTTGCAGGATATTATACAATTATTGCCCGATAATATTGCCAACCAAATAGCGGCAGGCGAAGTAATACAACGCCCAGCTAGTGCAGTAAAGGAGTTATTGGAAAATGCCGTGGATGCGGGTGCTACAGAAATAAAACTAATTGTAAACGATGCAGGAAAAGCATTGATACAAGTTATTGACAATGGCAAAGGCATGAGCGAAACTGATGCTCGTATGGCTTTTGAACGGCATGCCACTTCAAAAATTCAGAGTATTGAAGATTTGTTTCGTATAAAAACAATGGGCTTTCGTGGGGAAGCATTGGCAAGTATTGCCGCAGTGGCACAAGTAGAATTAAAAACTAAAAGAGACGAAGACGAAACTGGTATTTATATAGAAATAGAAAACAGTGTTGTAAAAAAACAAGAGCCTATTGCTGCGCCTACAGGTACGAGTATAGCCATGAAAAATTTATTTTTTAATGTGCCTGCTCGTAGAAATTTTTTAAAAAGTAATCCATCGGAGCTGCGGCATGTGATTGATGAATTTATAAGAGTGGCCATGGCTTTTCCTGAAATATTTTTTTCGTTAAACTCCAATGGGCAAGAAGTTTTTCATTTAGAAAAAGGAACACTCAAGCAACGCATTGTACAAATACTGGGCAATAATTATAATGCAAAATTGGTAAGTGTACAAGAGCGTACTGATTATTTAGATATACTTGGCTTTGTAGGTAAACCAGAAACTGCAAAGAAAACCAGGGGTGATCAATATTTTTTTGTGAACAATCGTTTTATAAAAAGTGCTTATCTCAATCATGCGGTAATGAGTGCTTTTGCAGAAATGATACCGAAAGATAGTTTTCCGATGTATGCTTTATTTATAGATTTAGACCCTGCGCAACTGGATATAAATGTACATCCTACAAAGCAAGAAATAAAATTTGAAGATGAAAAGATAGTATATGCTTTTGTACAAAGTGCCGTAAAGCATGCCCTTGCTCAGTTTAGCATTACACCTACTTTAGATTTTGAATTGGATGCAAATATTCAAAATTTAGATGCGGTAAATAAACCTATAACGGAAGAACATCGTTCTTCAGCATCCTCCTCACAATTGTTTCAAACATTTACACAAAAAAACCAAGCGCATTTTGTAGAAAAGAAAAGTGAGCTTAGGCATTGGAAAGATTTTTATGAAAAGCCAACGCAAGAAACAGAAAACAATTTTTCGTATCCGCCAACTCAATCACCTGTATTTGAAAAACCTTTTTCTAACAATGAAAAGCCAGAAGAACATAGCGCATTAATCCAAATACATAATGCATACATTGCTGTACAAAACGATAAAGGTTATTTAATCATTAACCAACAAAATGCACACGAGAGAATTTTGTATGAACGTTTTGCTGGTGCTATTTCTGGTAAAGCAATAGCTACACAGCAAAGCCTTTTTCCAACTACAATAGAATTGGCAACAGCAGATACGGTAATGCTTACAGAGTTGTTGCCAGATCTTGAACAATTGGGTTATAAGCTAGAACCCTTTGGTAACAATACTTTTGTGGTGCAAGGCACACCTGCAGATGTGGACCAAGCCAACGAAACAAATGCTATTGAAAAATTAATTGAGCAATACAAACATTTTAGCAACGACCTTAAATTTTCTAAACGAGAAAAATTATTGCGTTCACTATCACTTCAGCAAGCTATAAAAGCAGGTGTAATATTATCTCAAAAAGAAATGAAAAATCTTACCGACGAATTGTTTGCATGCGAAACACCTAATGCAACACCTACAGGTAAGCCGACGTATATGAGTTTTAAAAAAGAGGAAATGGATAAGATGTTTGGAAGGTAAGGCTTCCCTAAATCCCTCCGAAGGAGGGACTTTAGAACCCCGAGTTTCTTTAGAGTTTGCTTTTAACGCTCAAATTAACTTATATAAATAACAATGGCTGTTCAAAAATTGAACAGCCATTGTTATATTAAAAATATACTCCAAAATTTAATGGTCTTCTAAGCCCCTCTCGCATGCCCCGATTTTTTTAGGGACAGGTGAGGCCGCTTTTATTGTTTTACAAAAGGAGCATAACAAACTTGTGTGCCATATATTACTCTTATCATGTAAACACCTGCTTGTAAATTTGCAATATTCATACTTATTGTATTTAATCCTACTACACCTTGTTGTTGAGCTTGAGCCACAACAGCATTTTGCGTATTATAAATTGTTGCATTAATTATTTGTGGTTGCACTAAAGTAACTATTGCATTTACTATAGATGATGCAGGGTTTGGATATGCTTGCAATGTGCACACATTTGTACCAGGCATATTTTGTGTAATGTGAATTGTTTTACAAATTGTTTTTACACAACCATTCGCATAAGTAGCTTTTACACATACATTGTAATAACCAGAATCTAAGAACATGTATGTAGGGTTATTTGTATTAATGGTTATAGTGCCGTTTGTAGCTGTAGTAGGTATTTTTCTTATTGTCCACTGTTGGCTTGTAGTAGCTGTGTTAGATAACGCTGTAAATTTAATTCTGTTTGGTATAAGTGAATCTCTTACATCGCCAATGCTAAGTGTTATATTATTACAGTTTGGAGCAATATAAATGTTCTTACAAGTTGTGCTTGCACAATTATTGTCCTTATATGTGGTAAGACAAGCAGTGTAATTGCCAGATGTTGCATACGTATGAGTACCACTTACACTTACTAATCCCGTTCCATCCCCGAAGGTCCATGTGTATTGCACGTAAGCTATATTGGCGTAAGGTGCAAATACAACGGTATTGTTTGTTATAGAATGAGAATAAGCTGAAAGTTGCGAACAACTTGGAACAACAATTGGCGGATATACCATAATTGAATCACACCTATAACTAATACAAGTGCCAGATTGCACACGTAAGCAAATATAATATTTGCCAGATTGAGTGTATATGTGTGTTGCATTCCAAGTTGTAGCCGTAGTTCCATCTCCAAAAGACCAAAGTGCAGTTGCATTGACTAAAGTACCAGTAGTATTATTGGTAAAAGTTATATTTAAAGTATTTACAGGGTCTGTATATGGTGCATAATTTGCTACCAAATTACAAAGCTGCGGAACAGTAATGGTATAACATTTTTCACTCACACAATTAGTAAGCGCACCACTAGTTGTTCTTTTTATAACACGCAAACAAACAGTATAAGTTCCAGCTTGTGCATAAACATGTACTGGGTTTACTTGGTTAGATGAAGTGCCATCTCCAAATGTCCAACGAATGGAATCGTTAGCAGCAAGTGGAACTGATGTATTGGTAAAATGAACAGTGTTTAATGCAACGGTAGGTAAACTATCTGTAAACCAAGTAAAGTTTGAAACCAATGTACATGGCGTTACTGTTGGTGGTACAACAATCAAGTAACACACTTCACCAACGCAATTCGTCAATGCGCCATTAGGTGTTCTTCTTAATACTCTTAAACAAACCATGTACGAACCAGCTTGTGCAAATGAATGCGTTGGGTTTATTTGGTTAGAAAAAGTACCATCGCCAAACGACCAACGAATAGAATCGGTAGCAGAAAGTGTTGCTGTTGTATTATTAAAATGATATACAGCAGGTATTATAGAACTGTCTTTATAATAAGTATATGTTGCTAATAAATTACAAGGCACTGTTACAATAATTGTTTTGCAATATTGTCTAATGCAAGGTGTAGTTCCTGCCGTATTATTTTTCTTAATAGTTAAGCAAACAACATAAGTGCCAGATGTTGTATAAGTGTGCACAGGGTTTACAGCACTTGAAGAGCTGCCATCTCCAAACGACCATGTTAATGAATCGCCAGTTACATATCCAGAACTCTGATTCGTAAAATGAATAATATTTGTTTGTGTTGAATCTGAAAGAGAAGAAAAATATACTTGTAGGTTGCACGGATTAATGATTGGTGCTACAACTATTGTGTAACATTTTTCACTTATACAAGTTGATAATACGCCATTTGGATTTCTTTTAATTACTCTTAAGCAAACATTGTATGTACCTGCACTTGTATAAGCATGTGAAGGATTTAATTGGTTAGAAAAAGTACCATCTCCAAACGACCAACGAATAGAATCTGAAGTGGCAAGTGGCGTTGTTGTGTTTGTAAAATGATATGAGTTTGGTACGGTTATTAAACTATCTACATAATAAGTATAGTTTGCAACAAGTGTACATGCTGGCGGACCATTAATAACGATTTGTTTGCAAAATACACTAGTGCAAGGCGGAGCCCCAGCAACTGTTGTAGTTTGTATTGCGTGTAAACAAACCGTGTACGTACCAGGTTGTGTGTATATATGGGAAGGATTCATTAGAGTAGAACTTGAACCGTCTCCAAAATCCCAAGTATAAATATTTGCAATACCACTATTTCCTGTTGTGGTTAGATTAGTGAATAGAATAGTTGCTTGTGCAGTAGCAGAATCTGGCGAGTTTGTAAAATATGCTTGAATATTACACAAAGCAGCTATAGTATCTAAATGGCAAATTTCGCTTATACAGGGTACTGTACTAGGAGGTATTTGTGCTTTCTTTACTCTTAAACAAACATTGTAAACGCCATAGTTTGCGTAAGTATGAATTGGATTAAGATCGGTAGAAGTTGTACCATCACCAAATGTCCAACGAATTGAATCGCCTGAGGCAAAATTTGTAGAGCTATTAAAATATTGATGCGATAAAGAATTGGAGGCTAAGTAGACTTTATAATAATTAGCAACTAAATTACAAACAGCTTGTTGCACAATTACTGGTATGCAGGTAGAGTCCAAGCAAACTGTAACATTATTTGGATTATGCCTTATTACATAATGACAAACCATAAATGTACCATTGGTTGTATAAGTGTGCGTTGGTGAAACATCTGCACTGTTTGTGCTTCCATCTCCGAACGACCAATAGTGTTGTACGGCTGGTGTATCAACTAAAACTGGGTTACATTTAAAAGAAGAGCCAGATAAATATTGTACCGCAAAACCGGGTGTACAAACAAACTGCGCTTTTGTTTGCAATGTAACCAACGCAAACAAAATAATAAATAATGAGTATATTTTTTTCATATAAGCGTATTTTAATTTTAGTAATTGGATGTAGATATTAGATGCTAGCAAAGGTCTAGAACGCTGCCTGCAAATACCTAGTTATTTTCTCTTATTTGTTGTAGCATTTTTTCTATGGCACGTCTTCCTGCTCTTTCGGGGCCACTAAAGTTGTTAATTTGAACTGAAAAGATAAGCATTTTATTCTTTTTTGTATATAAATATCCGCTAAGAGACACGTTATTGCTCATGGAGCCTGTTTTAGCGTATATAAAACCTACTGCATTTTCGTAATAGGCTTTTAAAGTGCCTTGCCCGCCTGTAGTTAAAATTCGTTTCATTCTTTCTATACCAAATTCATTTTTTAGTTTTTCCAATACAAAAACAAAATCTTTTGGCGAAAATAAATTGTATCGGCTTAGGCCACTACCGTCCACCCAACGTGGCTTTGTAGGTAAATCTTTAAAATCTGTTTTTAGTAATGTATCAATAATATCTTCATCGCTCATGTAGCCGAGTTTTTCGTTGCTTACCATTAGCAAAGTTTGCTCTGCAAAAAAATTATCGCTGTTGTGCATCATGGGGCGAAAGAGGGAATCGGTGGGTTGGGAGTGGATGGTTGATAATTTTTTATCGTTAAAATTAATGGAATCCTCTACTCGATTACCTACCTGTTGTAAATATAAATTTAAAGTATCTGCTAAAAAAGAATATACATCATAATTACCTGTGTACATAGGGATTTGATATGTCTGCCCGCTTGGCTTCATAGATTTTACCGAAGCTGAACTCTCGTTTGTGCCCCATTCTCTTCTAAAGTTCCACTCTATTTCGGTATTCTTTTTCTTAGTATAATTTATTGCATTTAATATTATGTTTTTTGGAGTTGTTAACAATGTATCATTGGTAATTTTTAAAGTGAGCATGTTTCCATAAATTGGAAATTCACTTCTTTCTACCATGTAATCATCTAGGTAATCATTCCATGCCCAACCATCGCCTAAGTTTTTTTTGAAAAATTGAGTGCAAAAAGTTATTTTCTTTTGATTTTTTAAAAAATCAAAAACGATTTGGTTTTTATAATCGGGATGCAAAAAAGTTGGGTCACCTGTTGCAAATATTTTTGTTGAATCTTGAAATTTTTGATATCGTAAACCCACCAAACTATCACTCAAATATTTCATACCTGCATACAGTGTAAATAATTTTACATTGCTGCTTGGTGTAAAGTTTTTTTCTGCATTGTAATTGTATAAATATTTTTTTGTAGTGGGCTCGTATATGCTTATGCCTACATGCCCGCTGCGCACTGCGGTATCGTTTAAAAAAACATTTATTTGTTTTTGGGTTATTTGTCCTGTGAGAGTGCAGGAGTAATGGGTAGTAGAAAATAAAAAAAGAAAAAAATATTTCATAATTGGCAATCTAATGCATAATAAAAGATGAACAAAGATATATAGATGAAATGTGCGACGCCACTGAAGATGCACATAGCTGTGTTTTAGTTTGGGCAAAAGCCGAAGGCGTTGCCCAATTTTACTGCATTTGGGACTAAAGTCCCTTTTTAATTCAATGCATTACTCCGACCTAAAGGTCGGAGCAATTTAAAAAAGCCAGACTCCAATACTTTAAAATAACTTTCCTTCATTGAAGTCTAGTCTAAATACTCAATACTACGTACTCAATACTAATTTCTTTCTTGTACTCTAAGCCATCTTTCCGGAAAATCGTTTTTACCTGCTACCAAATAATCATTGTGACTGCATGCTATAAAATGTCCATCTGGCATTTGCATCCACCAGCGGTTGGTGCGCTTGCTTTGCAAAAAAGTGGTGTCCACCTCTGCAAATACGATATGGTATTCGTTAAAATTATTTCTATCGTCTAATGATGACTCTTGGTTTTTGCGATGGCGGCCATCTATAAAATACCAACACATTTGTGCTATTTGTTTTGCGGTAATGTCTTCTACATCATCTGCAGGATTGTATCCGTAAATGCCGATGCTGTTTAGGTTTGCGCTCATGCCTGCATAGCGTGTGAGCGTGCAGGCTTCTATACCTGTGAGGCCGTTTGGACAATTTTTATTGCTCGGTGCATCGCTGTATTTTATAGCAGCAATATCAAAACTTAGCATGTGGCTATTGCGAATTACGGGTTCCATTTCTACAATATTATCGAGCACATTGCCGAGCCGGTAACAATCGAACCGTAATTTATCGATAGTTTGCAACATGCGTGGGTGCACAAAATAACTTTGAAAACCGATATGGTTGTAATGCTTTAATAAATTAGGCTCGCCTGTAAACATATCCATTAAAAAACTTTCGGCGGGTGCACAGTTTTCGCCTTTTAAATTTATGGAAGAATCTATACAACTAGCTTCTAGCATTTGGTTGGTACTTTTGTAAGCTAGGTATTGTGCCAGTGTAATATCGTGGCTTCCGCCAATAATGAGTACCGTTTTTTTGCGAATGTATAATTCTTCTAACACCGTTTTTATAGCGGCATAACTATCTTGTAAAGTAGCGCCTACTTTTATATTGCCAGCATCTGCAATAATAATATCGGTATGCCAATAATGTAGTTTGTACAATTCTTTTCTGATAATATTGGCTGCATTGTTTTCTTTTTGGCCATTGCTATTTCCACGGGTTTCGGTTATACCAATAATGATTATGCTTGCATGGTCTATGTCAAAATATTCGCTTTCTTGTGTGAGTATATGTTTACCTATTTGCCCGTCAGTATAACCTTCATCTTCGCTTATTTGTGCAAGCGAAATGGGTTGTAAAAAATCGTAAAAATCCTGCATTAAAAATTAGTTTTTACAAATGTAGGGAGGAAGGTTGAAAGTTGAAGGTTGAAAGTTTTTGCCATGACTTTAAACTTGCAACCCAAAACCGCACAATACTTAACTTTGCCCAATGCAACGCATAAACCCCGATATAGACATTGTGGCCTACATACTCGATGAAGTGTTAAAAGCAAAACCCGATGATGCATTTTGCAAAAGCATATACATACAATACATGGAGCGTGGCGGACTTAGTAAAAAACAATTGGAGGGTTTGCAGGGCAAAGCGCAACGTATAGAAGGCATACACCCAGGTAAATTAGCAACACTTGAGGCCATCATAAAAAAGAAACATGTTACGCATCGTTCTACAGTTACAATTGCACAAGTTGTAGAAGAAAGAGATATAGTGGCAGAAAAAATGCTTAATGAAATTTTAGAGAAATATCCTCAGCATAAAAGAGTGTTGTTGTTTAAAAGCAAATTTGAAAAAGAAGGAAAACTTATTGCAATAGAAAAAGTGGAACTGGAAAAATTTCATAAGCTGTTGATTAAAAAATAGGAGGTATTGCACGCAACTAATTTTATGCGCACTAAACCAAACTTTTAGCTAATTATTTTCTATTCTTAGCGCATAAAAACTATAGCAAAAATTATTTTATTCTTGCATTTAAGAAACCCGTAACTCGCAACTCTAAAACCCGCAACTTTTTTTCAAAAACATTTTTTCGTTATTATTAGAAAAACTCGTATTATTGCATCGGAATCGGTAATACTATTACCCGTCAGAGTGCTTTCGCATAAACGTCTTCCAAATCAAAGAAAAAAATTTCAACCTCAATTTACAACAGAATAATACCGCATTTTTGAAAATGCTTTTCTGAAAATTTTTTATGTACGATATATCACAATTGAACGACCTGCTCGTTCCCGAACTGCACGATATTGCAGACCAACTAAGTATAAAAACTAGTAAAAAAGCTGATAAGCAAGAGCTTATTGAAGTAATACTAGATAAACAAGCTAGCATGAGCACAGAAAAAACAAACGACGCTGAAAAGCCAAAAAGAAAACGCATTTTAAAAACAGATGATGCAGCAGCAAAAGAACCAGCAGCAGAAGCTCCAAAAGTAGAAGCCGCCGCAAAACCTGCACCAGTATTAAAAGGCAGAAAACCACTTGCAGAAAAAAAGCCATTTAAAAAAGATTCCGAAGAAGGCCAGCCAATGGGTGACCAAGAAGAAGAATACAAACCTATAACGAGCGAGCAAACGACCATACCAGCCGCCATAGCGCAAATGTTGCAAGATGAAGATATTCAGCAACCAGAAATGGCGGAAGAACCAGTACAGCAATTTCAACCACGCCCACAGTTTAAAAAAGAGCCACCAGTATTCAATATAGAGTTTGATGGTATTATTCAAGGCGAAGGTGTGTTGGAAATGATGCCTGATGGATACGGTTTTTTGAGAAGTAGCGATTACAATTACTTATCGTCGCCTGATGATATTTATGTATCACCATCGCAAATAAAATTGTTTGGTCTTAAAACCGGCGATACCGTTTTTGGAAGTGTAAGACCACCAAAAGAAGGCGAAAAATATTTCGCTTTGCTAAAAGTAAATACGATCAATGGTAAATCGCCTGAGGAAGTAAGAGATAGAGTGCCGTTTGATTATTTAACACCATTGTTTCCTTTTGAAAAATTAAACCTTTGTACAACGGCGGATAATTATAGTACAAGAATAATGGATTTGTTTACTCCAATTGGTAAAGGACAGCGTGGCTTAATTGTAGCACAGCCAAAAACGGGTAAAACCATGTTGTTGAAAGAATTGGCAAACGCTATTGCAGAAAATCATCCTGAATGTTATTTGATGGTAGTGCTTGTAGATGAGCGCCCAGAGGAAGTTACAGATATGGAACGCAGTGTACGTGCAGAAGTAATTGCATCTACATTTGATGAGCCGGCAGAAAAGCATGTAAAGGTTTCTACCATTGCACTTAACAAAGCAAAACGTTTGGTAGAGTGTGGGCACGATGTAGTTATTTTATTAGATTCTATTACCCGTTTGGCAAGAGCGCACAATACAACTGCACCAAGTAGTGGTAAAGTATTGAGCGGTGGTGTGGAAGCAAATGCCATGCAAAAACCAAAGCAATTTTTTGGTGCTGCACGTAAAATAGAAAATGGTGGATCGCTAACCATTATTGCAACAGCGCTTGTAGATACTGGTAGTAAAATGGATGAAGTAATTTTTGAAGAATTTAAAGGAACAGGTAATATGGAATTACAGTTGGAGCGTAAATTATCTAACCGTCGTATTTATCCTGCTATTGATATTGTTTCATCATCTACCCGTAGAGATGATTTATTGTTAGACAAAGATACCTTTAAGCGCATGTGGGTTTTGCGTAAGCATATGGCCGATATGAACCCAGAAGAAGCATTGAACACTTTACTTAAAAATATGAAAGGCACAAAAGATAACGCAGAGTTTTTAACGAGTATGAATGGATAAGAAAATGTGCTAATTTGCTAATGAGGCCTTCCAATATTTGGAGGGCTTTTATTTTATAAGCCCTTGTTGAAAATATAGGCGCTTATTTTTTATTTAAATGTTTTGAAATAACAATAAACATATTGTCGGGGTCAAAGGGTTTTTGTATAAAATCGCACATAATACTTTGCTTTACCATATCCCTTATTTCGTTTGTAGAAGATGCTGTTAATGCAACAATAGGAATTGTTGGTTTTTTTAAATGAATAACACTGGAAGTTTCAAAACCATCCATTCCAGGCATTTTTAAATCCATCAATATTAAATCAAAATTATTTTGTTCTGTTAATCGTATTGCTTCAAGCCCACTTTGACTTGTACTTACATTAGCCTTCCATTTATTTAAAAATTGCTTTGCAATAAGTAAGTTTAATTTATTATCATCTACCAATAAAATGTTTGCGCCATGCAAATCATTGGTATTTTTTTTATTGGTGTTTGTTTTTTTTGATAAATTATTTTCTTTAAACACAAGTGTAAAATAAAATTTAGAATCTTCGGCAATTTCGCTTTCTACAAATATATTACTTCCTTGCATATGAAGATTTAAATTAGAAAGTTTGTAATGAAAGATGAAGATGACATGTCTTGCTACAATTTTAAAATGCATCCAAATTATATCATACTAATATTATACTTTTGTAAAAAATTTACAATTATGAAAAAGTTATTAATGATGGTGTCTTTCTTATGTTTATCTATATTAGGTATGGCACAGGATAGCACAATGACCGTAAAGCACGGCGGCAAACACCATGGCAACAAAGAAAACCATGGCCAAAAAGTAGCACAAGTTGCAAACCCAGCAGCTTGGGCTTGTCCAAAATGTTATTCTATTACAAAAGCAGGAGGCGTATGTGCTACTGACCAAACAGAGATGGTACAATTGGGTACTTATTATTGCGAACATTGCATGAAAGCAAGTGGTAGCAAGCCTGGTAAATGTGCAAGTTGCTCTATGGCTACTACTCAAATGACACGTAAACTTTGTGCAAAGCATAACCATGCCGAAAAAATGCCAGTAAAAAAAGCAGCATAAAATATTTTACAATTTATTTCAAAAAAAGACTCTTTTTAAGGGTCTTTTTTTATGCATACTATTTGCCAAATACTAATAATGGATGTCTTTTACAAAAATATCCACCTTCTAACCATTAATATTTATCCTCAATGTAAGATTCCTGTAAATTATTGTAATAAAATGCTCAAAACGTATTAAATAGGTTATATTTGCCGCCCCCTTATGTCGCCGAATAAACAAATATTTCAAACCGATTCTCACTGGAGAAGCGACATTTTTAAATGGACAGGGAGAGGTATTTTTTATATTTTCCTTTTACTTATTCCAATAATAATCATTGCATATTTTCAAAAAAAACCAACTCTACCAAAACTTTTTAATAAAGAACAAGCTGCAGCAAAAGTAAAACCACAAAAAGAAAATTATTTTACGCCATCAGAAAATAAAAAATATACTGGCATAAATAATTATTTGGAAAAAAATAAAGGCAACGATACACTTATAAAAGCCAATAAAATTAGGGCTGCATTTTATGTAAACTGGGATGCTGGTTCATACAATGCATTGGCAGCGCACATTAGTAAAATGAATATGGTTTTGCCGGAGTGGTTTTTTATTAATCCTGAAACTAATGTGCTAGATGTAAGAATAGATACAGCCGCTTTGGCATTAATGAAAAAATATCCTGTAAAAATATTGCCTGTTATTTCTAATTTGAATACACAAAGAGGAGATGATGACTGGGATAATGATATTTTGAAAAATACATTGGGTAATAACGAAAAAAGAAATAAATTAATTTCGAATATTGTTTATACTCTAAATAAATATCAATTTCAAGGTATCAATATCGATTTTGAAGAATGGGATGAAAGCACTTCAAAATATGTAATAGAATTTCAAAAACAATTATACGATACACTTCATGCACAAAACAAAATTGTATCGCAAGATATTGTACCGTTAGATGAAGGAGAAGGCGAAGCAGTAAAATTAGCAACATATAATGACTATGTTTTTTTGATGGCTTATAATCAGCACTGGAGCGGAAGCACAGCGGGAGATATTTGCGAACAACGTTGGCTAGAAAAAGAATTGGACCAAGCCACTGCAAAAATACCAAGCGAAAAAATTGTGTTGTGCTTAGCAGGATTTGGTTACGACTGGAAAGAAAAAAGCGAAGGTACAATTGTAAAATATGCAGAAGCTTTATCCTTGGCACTAAATAATAAAGTAGCTGTTGATTTTGATAATGATACTTACAATTCTCATTTTGAATATACAGACGAGAATAAAGATTATCATGAAGTATATTTTTTTGATGCCGCTGGCATTTTTAATACCATGCGTTTAGCCGACGAAATGGAAACCGCAGGTACAGCGCTATGGCGCTTGGGTAGTGAGGATGAGCGCATGTGGACTTTTTACGACCATGATTTATCTAATGCTGGTTTAAAAAAGAATCCTTTTAATTTTGAAAAATTAAAAGATGTTGCCTATGTACAAAACACACCAAGCTATGTGGGCGAAGGAGAAGTGTTGGATGTACAAAGCTATCCGCAGAGCGGAGAATTAACGTTGGAAATAGATAGCACCGAAAATATTATAAGCGAACAGCAATACACAAAACTACCTACACAATATGTTATAAAAAAATGGGGAAATGTACACAACCAAGTTGTACTTACTTTTGATGATGGGCCAGACGAAATTTATACCCCACAAATTTTAGATATTTTAGAAAAAGAAAAAGTGCCAGCTGCCTTTTTTATAACTGGTGCAAATGCGCAAGACAATTTACCATTGCTCGAAAGGATTAATAAAAATGGATACGAAATTGGTAATCACACTTACTCACATCCTAACATAAGCGAAGTAAGTACAGCCCGTGCAGAGTTAGAAATGAAAAGTACAAGGCTGCTTATAGAAGCCGTTACAGGAAAAAGCACCGTATTGTTTAGAGCGCCATTTAATGCCGACTCCGAGCCTACAAACGTAGCAGAAATTATACCTATAGCATTAAGCAAAAAAAATAATTATTATACCATCGGCGAAAGTATTGACCCCAGAGATTGGGAAGATGGTATAAACGCAGATAGCATTTACAAAAGAGTAATTACACAATACGAAGCCAACCCAAACAAAGGCGTTATTTTATTGCACGATGCTGGTGGCAATAGACGAGCAACCGTAATAGCGTTGCCAAAAATAATTGCTTATTTCAAAAATAAAAATGTACAAATAACTACCATCGGAAATATTTTAGGCAAAACGGCTGAAGAAATAATGCCAACTGTAGATAAAGATTTTGCGTCGATAAATAATGTAGTGGCATTTTCTATTTTTGGGTTTAAGAAAACAGTAGCTGTACTTTTTATTATTGCTTTTATTTTGGGGTTGATAAGAATTTTTACAATTTTATTATTTGCGTTATTGCAGAGAAAAAAATCGCAAAAAGAAAGTGCATTTTTATTGGCAAATAAAAAACAACCAGCTGTAAGTATTATTGTACCTGCATACAACGAACAAGTTACCATTGCAAGAACAATTGAAAATTTATTGCTACAAAATTATCCAAACTTTAATATCATTTTTGTAGATGATGGTAGTAAAGATGATACATACAAAATAATAAAAGAAAAATACAGCACAAACAATAAAGTAGAAATTCATACAAAAGAAAATGGCGGAAAAGCAACCGCATTAAATTTTGGGATAGAAATATCTAAAAATGATTTTGTAGTTTGTATAGATGCCGATACTGTTTTATTGCCAAATGCTATACAAGAAATGATGCGCTTTTTTGTAAATGAAAAAGTAGGTGTAGTAGCAGGAAATGTAAAAGTGGGCAATCAAAAAAACCTATTAACAAAATGGCAATCTATAGAATATATAACTGCGCAAAATATAGATAGGCGTGCTTTTGACTATGTAAATGGTATAGCTATTGTACCTGGTGCCATTGGTGCATTTAGAAAAGAAGCTATTTTAAAAGCAGGAAGTTTTACAGCCGATACCCTTGCCGAAGATTGTGATATTACTATACGCATAAACAAATGCGGCTATACGATTCGTAATTGTAATACAGCTATTGCTATGACGGAAGCACCAGAAACCATACAACCACTTTTAAAACAAAGAATAAGGTGGAGCTATGGTGTAATGCAAAGTTTTTGGAAAAACAAACATGCATGTTTTAACCCAAAATACAAAGGGTTGGGCTTACTTGGGCTTCCCAATATTTTATTGTTTCAAATTATTTTACCATTGCTTTCTCCCATTGCAGATTTATTATTTATTTTTAGTTTGTTTTGGCAAAGCAGCCAGATAAGAGGAAACGATCATTTAATTGTAAGTTATTTACTTTTATTATTAGTCGATTTAATTTTCTCTGCCATTGCGTTTTATTTTGAAAAAGAATCGTTTAAGAAACTGTGGTACGTTATTCCACAAAGAATTTTTTATAAGCCATTAATGTATGTGGTAATAATAAAAGCAACCGCAAAAGCGTTAAAAGGAGAAACACAGTTATGGGGCACATTGAAACGTACAGGAAACATGAACACTATCGCACCCAAAGATTTAAAATTATCAACCTAAGTAAGTTGTAGTTTATACTTACCTTAACAATAACATTTATACATTTACTAAAATTTAAATCATCAAAAATGAGTTTTATTCCACCTATTGTAGAAAAAATTAATAGTTTATTTGAAAACGATAATACAAGCCCAAGTTATGATTATTGCGAAAATTTAGATGATGGTCGTGGTTTTACTTTTGGCAAAATTGGTTTTACAACAGCCAATGGCGATGGGTACGATTTAATAAAAGCATATTGTGCTACAAATCCTAATAGTGCTTTGAAACAATATTTGCCAACCTTAAAAGAATTGGCAAACGATGAAGATGATGATACAGATAATTTACAAGGCTTTGAACAAGCATGGGCAAACGAGGCTATGCAAACAGCAGCCACGCAAGATAAATTGGCTTATGAAGTGTATGGCAAACCTGCAATAGATTATTGCAATATACTTGGCTTAAGCAGCACTATGGCAATAGCCTGCTTGTACGATACCGTTGTACAACATGGCGATGGTGATGATGATGATAGTGTGGGAGCATTGCTCGAAAGAACTGTGGATGCAATGGGTGGTAGTCTTTCTGGAAAAAATAAAGATGGAGCAAATTGCGATACGATTCAAAATTCGGAAATAGAATTTTTAGATGCATTTTTAGCCGAAAGAAAAAAATGTTTACTTAACCCTGCTAATAATGATACCAAAGATGAGTGGAGAGAATCTGTAGATAGAGTAACCGCATTAAAAAATTTATTAGACACAAACAATTTAGCATTAACTGGTACCATTCATATTAATAGCAATGATTGGAATACTCAAATAACTTAACCTATGTTTTTTATCCAACTTCCTCCTACCGATACCTTGCCTGCCGTTGTGCAAAAATTAAATTCATTATTTGAAAACGATAGTGTAGATCCGCATTACGATTATATTGAGTATTTGCCAGATGGTAGAGGTTTTACATTTGGTAAAGTTGGTTTTACAACCGCCACTGGCGATGGGTTTGATGTGATAAGAGAATATACCGATTCGGTAAAAGATAGCAAGTTGGTTTACTATGTTGACGTATTAAAAAAGCTTGCGAGAAAGAATAGTGATGATACAACCGACTTAGTGGGTTTTGCAGATGCTTGGCGTAATGAAGCCGGAAATACAAAATACTTTCAAGATAAAGTTGCCTTTGAATTGTATGGGCAACCAGCTATAAATTACTGTAAATTGATGGGTCTAAAATCTACACTTGCACTTGCAATAGTATATGATGCCATTGTACAACATGGCGATGGTAAAGATGATGATGGTATTAGAAAAATATTTAAACATACGATTAAACATTTGGGCGGCACACCAAGCGGCCGCACACACAAAGACAAGAGCTGCGATGAAATGCCTGATAGCGAAATAAAATTTTTAGAAGTTTTTTTATGTGAGCGTAAAGACATTTTAGAAAATGCCAATAATCAAGACTCACGGGAAGAGTGGGAAAAATCTGCTGGCAGGGTGGACGTTTTTAAAGATTTATTGGCAAGTAATAATTTAGATTTAAAAATGCCTTTGCAAATTGTGAGTGAAGAATGGAATGCAGTAATTAAATAATAAAATGCATTTACCTTTGCAGCACCCAAAAAAGCTGCCTTGCAACTAAACCATAAAAAACTTACCACCCTTTTACAAAAAGCTTACTCCGCCGAAAAGGCCGCTGCATTTGCTTATCAAGGGCATGCAGGCTCTGTAAAAGATGCAACACAAAAAGCCTCCATCAAACAAATAGAAATAGACGAATGGCATCATAGAGCTTCCGTTTTAAAAATAATGAATGAGTACGA
The DNA here is from genome assembly GCA_043723285.1 of Ferruginibacter sp. Taxonomy (GTDB): domain Bacteria; phylum Bacteroidota; class Bacteroidia; order Chitinophagales; family Chitinophagaceae; genus Ferruginibacter. Next base: position 19,361 of record JAYSOC010000492.1, read on the forward strand.
TATTCCTGTTTCAAAATATTTTGAGGCAAGAATGTATGTTGTAGGAAAAGTAATTCACATTAGTTGTTACATCATAGGTTGGTTTATGCCTTTTTATTTTGCAGGTTCATTGGAGAGTGGCAATGTGTGTGAGTATTTTAGAATGATACATTATTTTCATGAAGCTGGCATTACAAAACACGACCAAGCATTATACGATATGGGTATAAAAGAAAAAGAACATGAAATTTATTTTTTAAGCAAAATAAAAAACAGCAAACTTTTACCCTTCTTTCAAAAAGTATTTTCTTGGGGTGATAAGAAAGCGTTTAACGATGTAGATTTAGATAAAAAATATCCTGTAGAGATGAGTGATTTGTATTGTAAGAAATAATGAATTTAAAAATTATTTTAAGCCTACAAAAATAAAAAAAGGCGAAGCAATATATTTCAATCACTTCGCCTAACCCTCAAAGCCTAATTTTTATTTTATAGCTGCCTTGCTATTTGTAATCGTTTCTGCAGTTTTTATTAATTCAATACATTCTTTTCTATATCCTTCTGTATCTGCGCCCAAAGCGGCATTTGCCATAGCAAGCACTTTTGTATAATTCGTATTTCCCTTGTATTCGCTATTGCGGAGCAGCATGGCAAAGTTGGCTACTGCCACAGCAAACCGAAAATTATCAGATGCTTTTGTAAAAGAAATAGTTTCATCTTTTATGGTATAAGTTATCAAATCACTCTTTACTTTGCTTGGTGCTTTGTATCTAAATTTTATGGTGAGCAACTCGTCACTAAATTTTGTATTACCCATTTCATTTTCATTTGAGGCTTGGTATTTTAATGGATCAACATCTACTAAAAAATTAGACGCTACACCAGCAGGAATTATTTCATACAAAGCAGTAACGGTATGGCCACTGCCCAACTCGCCTGCATCTTTTTTGTCGTTGTTAAAATCTTCTTTGTTT
>JAYSOC010000493.1:0-3095 GCA_043723285.1 Ferruginibacter sp.
ATATGTACTATTTTAAAATGGCTATTAATATTTAATTAAATTTACTATTTTCGTAACAACTAAAAAATCATATTATGAAATTATTCCGTACAGTTTTATTGTTCTTATTTATTTTAACAAACACCAAATCCTTTTCTCAAATATTTGGGGGAGAATCTGCCAAAAAAGTATATAAATCCGATGATTTTAAAGAGGCTATTGGCTCTCACAAAACGGTAGCAATACTTCCTTTCAAAGCAAATATCACCTACAAAAAAAAGCCTAAAGATTTTGATGCAGCAGCAGTAAAAACAGATGAAGAAAAACTTAGCACTACCATGCAACAGGGCATGTATAGTTATTTGTTAAACAAAGGTGGGAAATATTCAGTAGCATTTCAAGAAGTTGATAGAACAAATATATTATTAAAAAAAGCAGGGTTGTATGATAAACTAGAAGAAACACTTCCTGATTCTTTAGCAAAAATTCTTGGTGTAGATGCTATAATAAAATGCATATATGACCATGAAATTGTAGGTGGTAGCGAAGGTGGACAAATAGCTAAAGCATTGTTGTTTGGCGGAGGAAGTAAAACTGGAAGTGGCGGCTTAACCATGCAAGTTTATGATGGTAAAAAAGGGAATCTTTTGTGGAGGTTTTATAAAGAAATGAACGAAAGTCTTATGAGTAATGCCAATGAAATAATGGATAGAATGATGCGTAAGGTATCAAGAAATTTTCCTTATTAAAATAAAATATTACAAACTTAAAAAATCCAAAGAAATTAATCTTTGGATTTTTTTTGAAAATACTTTTGTAGATATGCTAATATTTAATACAACAATTCAGTTTTTTACAGAACCTATTAGCTTAAAAAGTTGTAACTGGGCATAATACTACCTGCAAAATTTCAAATACTTAAATAAATATTTTCCATTTTTTAATTAACCATTATAAATTACCTTTACGGCAATTATTTAAAACAGAATCAAATTTATTTTATGGCATATGATGTAATTGTATTAGGTAGTGGCCCAGGTGGATACCCTGCGGCTATTAGAGCAAGCCAACTTGGCAAAAAACTAGCTATTGTAGAGCGTGAAAGCCTTGGTGGTATTTGTTTAAATTGGGGTTGTATTCCTACAAAAGCATTGCTAAAGAGTGCGCAAGTATATGAGTATGCAAAACATGCTGCTGATTATGGTATAAAAGTAGAGAACCCAATGCACGAATTTGAAGCAGTGATAAAGCGCAGCCGTGGTGTAGCGGATAAGATGAGCAAGGGTATTGCTTTTTTAATGAAGAAGAATAAGATAGATGTAATAATGGGAAATGGCAAGTTGGTTGCTGCCAATAAACTAGAAGTAACGGCTGCTGATGGTAGCAAACAAATACACGAAGCAACCAACATCATTATTGCTACAGGAGCAAGAGCTCGCCAGTTACCAAATTTACCAATAGATGGAGAAAAAATTGTAGAATACCGCAAAGCAATGGTATTACCTACCCAACCAAAAAGCATGATTGTATGTGGTAGTGGTGCTATTGGTAGTGAGTTTGCTTACTTCTACAATAGCATGAATACAAAAGTAACGATGGTAGAATTTATGCCTCGACTTGTACCAGTAGAAGATGAAGATATTTCTAAGGAGCTAGAAAAGCAATTTAAAAAACAAGGCATAGAAATAATGACCAATAGCGAAGTGCTAAAGGTGGATACAAGTGGATCTGGAGTAAAAGCAACGGTAAAAACACCCACAGGAGAAATAACATTAGAAGCAGATATTTTAATAAGCGCTGTTGGTATTGTTGCCAATATTGAAAACATTGGTTTGGAAGAATTGGGTGTGAAAACCGACAAAGGAAAAATTATAGTAGATGCAAATGGCCAAACCAACGTACCAAGCCTTTACGCTATTGGTGATTGTACACCAGGGCAAGCATTGGCACACGTTGCGGGCAAAGAAGGTATAAATGCAGCAGAGCATATTGCAGGTCATAAAATAACGCCAATGGATTACAACAATATTCCTGGTTGTACTTATTGCTCTCCAGAAATAGCATCGGTTGGTTATACAGAAAAAGCGGCTAAAGATGCTGGCTACGAAGTAAAGGTTGGAAAATTTCCTTTTGTAGCAAGTGGAAAAGCAACTGCTGGTGGTGCAACAGAAGGATTTATAAAAGTTATTTTTGATGCTAAATATGGCGAATTTTTAGGATGCCATATGATTGGTGCTGGTGTAACAGAATTGATAGCAGAAGCTGTAGTAGCAAGAAAATTAGAAACCACTGCACACGAATTATTGAATGCAGTACACCCTCACCCTACCATGAGCGAAGGCTTGAAAGAAGCTGTGGCTGTGGCTTATGGGGAAGCGACGGATGTGTAGAAAAGATATTAGACATTAGATGTTAGACAAAAGACAAAGCCTTCGAGAAATTGAAGGCTTTGTCTTGTAAATTGAATCTTTAAAATATTCTTGTCTAAAATCTAATGTCTAACATCTAATGTCTAACATCTAATGTCTCCCATTCTGTTTTTGTCATTTCAAATTTTGTTTCTTTTGTACCATGCATACCTACGACACTCCAGCCACTTTTTTTATAAAAATTTTCTGCTCTTGTATTAAAAGCAGTGCCTAGCCATACTTTTTCTTTGCCTTGTGCAAAATACCAATCGAGCATTAGTTTTTGAAGTGTTTGTCCAATGCCTTTGTGCTCAAATTCTGGTAAAAGAAATAAAGCCCAAATATTATCATCTTGCAAATCTGCAATGGCGAATCCTACAATTTGTTGTTCAATTTCACATACCCAACCTTTACCCCTTACAGTCATAAATTCTTCGCAGTCTGCATCAGACACCAATGCAGGGTCGGATAAAGTATTTTCCTTAACCGCATTTCGCACCATTTGAATTTGCGGAATATCTACTATAGTTGCTTCTCTAAAAATCATCTCAAATGTATTGGGTTATAAAAATGACATTTATTTATTCTTTCTTTCACTGCTTAAAAAATAAATTTACATAATTATAACCCATTCTTACATAATATCATAAATTTCTGGTAAGGAAATTGCTTATAGCTGCCGATTGATTATTTTTACCACTAAATTAT
>JAYSOC010000494.1:0-7734 GCA_043723285.1 Ferruginibacter sp.
GCCTGGTGTATCTATTATGCTACCGCCAAATGGTAAGTCAAACATTTCGGCAAATGTGGTGCTGTGCATTCCTTTACCGCTCCAATCGCTCACAGCAAGGGTTTTGAGCGAAAGGTCGGGGAAAATATAATTTATAAAAGTAGATTTACCAACGCCTGAGTGACCACTAAGTAATGTAATTTTATTTGCCAACAAATCTTTTACCGCTTCTGTGCCTTCGTTTTTTTCTATGCTCATGAGCATAATTTTATAACCTATGGCTTCGTAGTTTTTTTTTGCTAGTGCAAATTTTGTGGTTTCTTTTTCGGTATATAAATCGGCTTTATTGAAAACAATAATTGCGGGCACTTTATATGCTTCTGATGTCACCAAAAAGCGATCTATAAAACCAAAAGACGTTTTGGGATCTTTGAGTGTAGCAAAAAGTAATGTTTGGCCTAAATTTGATGCAACAATATGGTGTTTGTTTTTATTGTGCGGCGATACTCGGTTTATATAATTTCTTCTATCATATATTTTTGAAATAACCAAACTGTCGGCTTCTGCATCTGCATCTACTTCTACTACATCACCCACCGCTATTGGGTTTGTAGAGGTAATGCCTTTTATTTTTAGTTTGCCTTTTATGCGTGCGTTTATAAACTCGCCTTCGGCATTTTTTAAAATATACCAACTACCTGTGCTTCTATAAACTGTTGCCTGCATGCGTGCAAGATAAATAAAAGGAAATAAAAAATTAATAATTTAGATGCTGCGCAATGTATTTAGGAGCTGTCAGTCTGAGCTTGTCGAAGACGGGTTTATTTAATGCAACGGGTTCGACAAGCTCACCCTGACACTCTTTTGAAATCCAACTTTTTTAGTTCAATATATAAAAAGTCAAAGTGGCTTATGGAAATTTTCTATAAACCAAATACCGCAATAATATTTCTATTAATAAAAATAAAGCTGCGGCGGCAGCAAAAGGAAGAAATTTATCGGTAAATTTTATAGTGCTTGTTATTTCTACTTTCGATTTTTCTAATTCATCAATGGTGGCATATATGCTTGCAAGCCCTTCATTATCTTTTGCACGAAAATATTTTCCGCCACTTTCATTGGCAATTTGTTTAAGCAATTTCTCATCAATAGAAACTTTCATGTTTCGCATTTCTATGCCAAAGGGCGTTTGTACTGGTTGCATGGTATTGCCATCTGTACCTACACCAATGGTATAAACTCGTATGCCAAATGATTTTGCAATTTCTTTTGCCGTTCTTGGGTCTATCAATCCGCCATTGTTTTCACCATCGGTAAGCAACACAATAATTTTAGATTTTGTTTTGCTGCTGCGCAATCTGTCCACACCAGTACCAAGCCCATCGCCAATGGCAGTACCGTCTGTAAGCAAACCACTGTGTATATTTTCAATGGCCGAAATTAAAACGCCATGGTCTGCTGTGAGTGGGCATTGCGTAAAACTTTCTCCAGCAAAAATGACCACGCCAATTCTATCAGATATTCTTTTGTTTACAAAATCGATGGCTACATTTTTTGCGGCTTCTAGTCTGTTGGGTGTAAGATCTTGCGCAGTCATGCTTCCGCTCACATCTAAGCAAAGCATAATGTCTATGCCTTCGCCTTCTGTATGTTGTTCATCATTTCTTGTTTGTGGGTTTGCGAGTGCTACTATAATAAATCCCAATGCCAATATTCTACAAATAAATGGAAGGTGCCGCATGGCAACTTTTGAAGAGGACAATCCCTTTGCTGCAATAGTAGAAACTTGTATAGATGCACTCCTGCTACTGTTTGTTTTTATATACCAAAAAATTAAAAATGGCAATAGCAACAATAACCAAAATAGGTAAGGTTGTGAAAAGCTAATATTTGTAAAATAATCGAAAAGCAAATTTTATTTTTTTGTGTTACGTAAATTTTCTATTTCTTCAATGGTATTTTTTAAATAATTTAATGCCAATTCGTTTTCTGTAAATGTTGGATGATACTTAGCAAACTTAGTAGCATCGCCAGTTTGCAATGCTTCTGATGTGTGTAAAGCTGTTTCTGCATTTAACTGATGTGCTTTTAATTTTGTAAGTATTTCTTCTGTGGTTTTGTTTAGTACATTTTGCCTTGTCGCTTTGCTGTAATATACTTTTAATACATCAGCCAATTTTGTATGGTATTCTTTTACTGGAATGCTTGCACTTTCGTTTGCATTGCGAAGTTGTTCCAATGCTTGCATGGCTTCTTTAAATGCATTATGATTGTGTAGTGCTGGTAATTGTTTTTTATTTTTTCTTAAATATCTAATTAGGAAAAATAAAAATATTAGAAACGCCAATACCATCGCAGCAATAATAACCCATAACCAATTGAAATATTCTACTTCGAGTATTGTTTTTATATCTCTTGGGTTACCTTCTTTATCTATAGGCATATAACCCACATTTATTAGAATAGAATCTGTGCTTAAATTTTCCGATACCGTATTTAAATGATTTATGCGAAATGGAAATGATGGAAAAGCATAAGACCCAGAATCGAAACTGGTGAAAATTATTTTTTGTTCCCAAGCATATTTCCCATTTGTATAAGTAATAACGCCAGCAGTTTTTTCAATAAAATCGAAATGCTCAAGTGAGTCTGGTATATTGATATCGATTTTATAATCTGCAGATGGTAAATCTATATTGAGATTGTAGGTTATTTGTTCGCCAATAAGAATATCTCTTTTATCTACCGTGGTGCTAATAGCTTGTGCAAAACAAAAGTAATGCGAAAACGTAAAAGCCAATGCTACAAAGCTTTTTCGTAAATATATTAAGTAAATAGGTTTCATTGTTTGCTGGCTTACTTTCTTTTTAAAAAGAATTTTTGTAAAATTTTTACATAATCATCATCTGTACGCACGTGCAATAATTCAGCCCCTGCTTTCGTAAAATATCTTTTCGCAGTATCCGTTTGCTCAAAAAAATATTGTTGGTAATTGTGCCGCACCAATGCATCATCACTATCTATCCATTTTACTTGTTGTGTTTCTGCATCTTTTAATTGTAGCAAACCTGCTTCGGGTAATTGCATATCCATTTTGTCATACACTTTTATGCCTATTACATCATGTTTTCTGCCAATTACTTTCAAATCGTTTTCATAACCAGTGGCTAAAAAATCGCTCAGTATAAATGCTATACTTTTTTGCCTAGTGGTATTATTAAAATATTTTATGGCTTCGTCTATATCTGTACCGTTAGATGTTGGCTCTACAGACAGCAATTCTCTTACAATAAATAATGCATGTGCTCTTCCTTTTTTTGGAGGAATATATTTTTCTACTTTATCGCTAAAAAATATGACCCCTACTTTGTCATTATTACTTACAGCACTAAAAGCAATAACGGCAGCCATTTCTATAATCAAATCTTTTTTTCGTTTGCCTACTGTACCAAATAAATTGCTGGTACTAGTATCCACCATTAGCATAAGTGTAAGCTCTCTTTCTTCTTCAAATAATTTTGAAAATGGTGTAGAAAAACGGGCACTTACATTCCAATCTATAAAACGAACATCATCGCCAGCACTGTATTCACGCACTTCTCTAAAGCTCATACCCTTGCCCTTAAACGCAGAGTGGTACTCGCCAGTAAAGAGATGTGTGGTTATCTTTTTACTTTTTATTTCGAGCTCTCGAACTTTTTTTAAAATGCCAGCAGCCCCCTCCACCTCCCCCGAAGGGGGAGAGCTTTTAGTCTCTGCTTTTTTAAAAAACTTCATAATATTTAAGGGTTTAAAAGTCCCCCTTCGGGGGATTTAGGGGGCTTTTATCGCTCCAATAATTTCATCAATAATATTTTCCACATTCACATTTTCTGCTTCTGCTTCGTACGTAAGCCCAATGCGATGGCGCAATACATCTTTACAAACATTACGCACATCATCTGGCACCACATAACCACGCTTGTTTAAAAATGCATATGCCTTTGCAGCCAAAGCCAAATTTATACTTGCCCTTGGCGAACCACCAAAACCGATAAGTGGTTTTAGTTTTGCTAAATTATATTTATCTGGATAACGGGTAGCAAACACAATATCTAAAATATAATTTTCTATTTTTTCATCTACATATATTTGTCGCACCAATTCTTTTGCTGTAAGTATTTCTTGTGTAGAAGCAACAGCATTTATTTTTTCGAAATGTAAGCCTTGCGTATTTTGCCTAATAATCATTTGCTCCTCTGCTTTTGTTGGATAACCAACCACTACTTTCAACATAAAACGATCTACCTGTGCTTCGGGTAAAGGATATGTTCCCTCTTGCTCAATGGGATTTTGTGTGGCCAATACCAAAAATGGTTCTTGTAATTTATAACTCGTATCGCCAATGGTAACTTGACGCTCTTGCATGGCTTCAAGCAAGGCGCTTTGTACTTTTGCTGGGGCACGGTTTATTTCATCTGCCAAAATAAAATTGGCAAATATTGGACCCTTGCGTACGTAAAATTCATTTTTACTTTGGTTGTATATCATGGTGCCTACCACATCGGCAGGCAACAAATCTGGTGTAAACTGTATCCTACTAAATTGAGCATGTATCGTCTCTGATATCGATTTAATGGCCAGTGTTTTTGCAAGACCAGGCACACCTTCTAACAAAATATGCCCATTACTTAAAAGCCCTATCAACAAACGTTCTATCATGGTTTGTTGGCCTACGATAACTTTACTGAGTTCATCATTTATTCGGGTAACAAATCCTGCTGCATGGTTTATTTTTTCGTTGAGCAAGCGAATGTCTTCTGCGGTTTGTAACATATGTTATGTTTATTTTTTCTTGTATTGCAAATTAGGTGCTACAAATTTTATTTTTGGGAAAACCTTAAAAATCTTTGTTAAAAATAGATTTTAGATATTAGACAGAAGACACAAGATGGGGCTCAAGTAAGTATTGGAGTTGTCTAAAATCTTATGTCTAATATCTTATGTCTAATTTAAGTACTTCCCTACAATCGGCACCCTCCGCCCCACACCAAATGCTTTTGGAGATACACGAATGATAGGGCAAAATTGATTGCGCTTGTATTCATTTGTATTTACCATTTTTAATGTTCTATCCACCAAGGCTGTGTCAAATCCTTGTGCCTTTATAGCTTGTGGGTCTTTTTGGAGTTCTATATATTGGTATAAAATTTTATCGAGCGTATCGTAGTCGGGCAGGCTATCGCTGTCTTTTTGCCCAGGCCGTAGCTCTGCACTTGGTGGTTTTGTAATTATATTTTGTGGAATGAGTTCTCCGTTTCTATTGATGTATTTTGCCAATTCATAAATTTGTAGTTTATAACAATCCCCTAAAACACCTAAGCCGCCAGCCATATCGCCGTAGAGTGTGCCATAGCCAGTAGCCAACTCACTTTTGTTAGACGTGTTTAATAATATGTATCCAAATTTATTGGCAATGGCCATTAATAAATTTCCTCTTGTACGACTTTGTATATTTTCTTCTGCAATGCTAAAAGGTAAATCGGCAAACAAGGGTTTTAGTTCAGTTAAAAAACTTTCGTAAATATTTTTTATAGGAATAATATTGTAATCATTTTTTAAATTTATGCTTAGCTCTTCCGCATCTGCTACCGAATGCATTGTAGAAAATTGAGATGGCATCAACACTGCTTTTACATTTTCTGCACCCAACGCCTCGCATGCAAGAGCTAGTGTAACTGCGCTATCAATGCCGCCGCTACTGCCTAATATGGCTTTTGTAAACCCCATTTTTGTAAAATAATCTCGTATGCCCATTATTAGCGCATCATAAATTTGAGGAATATTTAATGTGGCTTGTAATGTTTCAGGATTTAATTCTCTATCGGGAATAAAATTAGCAGCTTGAATAATTTCTCCTTCGATAGTGCCATCGTCATTTAAAATAAACGATTGCATATCTTCTTTAAATGCTGCTAGTTTGCCACACAAATTTGCATGCTTATCAAACACGAGTGAGTTACCATCAAACACAATTTCTGTTTGGCTGCCTACACTGGCGCAATAAAACATGGGTATTTTATATTTTGTAACGTTCGCTTTTATGGTAGCATATCTATCTAAATCGTGTGTATAATCAAATGGCGATGCAGAAATATTCAACATTACATCTGGCGAATATTTTGTAAGCATATCCATGGGGCAATTTATGTACAAAGGATTATCGCCAAGATTCCAAATATCTTCGCAAATAGTCAATGCTATTTTTTTGCCTTTGTATTCAATAATATTCCATTCATTGGCAGGTTCAAAATAACGGTCTTCGTCAAACACATCGTAAGTGGGCAAACATGTTTTGTGGGCAATATGTTTAATTTCTCCATCTGCTAAAAAGTAGGCGCCGTTAAACAAATCCTTGCCTTCCACTTTTGCATTGCGATGCGGCGCACCAACAATAACGGCTATACCAACAGCATGTGCTTTTATTTTATCAATAGCCGTATAACATTTTTCTATAAAATCATTAAAATACAAAAAATCTTTTGGCGCATAACCACAAACAGATAGCTCACTAAACATAATAATATCGCCATTTTGCGCCTTTGCCTGTTCTATGGCTGCTATAATTTTTTCGGTATTGGCTTCTATATTGCCAATATGATAGTTTTGTTGTGCTAAAAATATTTTCATGATGTTTGTAATTTCACCGCAGAGAAAAAGAGAGGCTGAGTTTACGCAGAGATGCTCTGCGAAATCTCTTTATACTCTTTTCTCTGCGGTTACCCATAAAATTGTCAAATTAACTTAATGTTTACCAATAATTCGTTTCTTTTGCAAAGTTAAATATACTCTTTATGCGTTTGTTATTTAGTTTGATAATTTGTGTTTGCCTTTTTTCTTGCGATAATAAAAATATACCCGATGTATCTAATATAAAAGTAGAGCTCAAAACCCAACGGTTTGAGCAAGCTTTTTTTGCGCTAGATACCAATAATATTATGCCGCAGTTGGATAAACTCATCGCAGCATATCCTGCATTCGGTGAAAATTTTATGGGCACCATTCTTGGTATTGACCCAAAATGGTCAGCCGATACTGTTGCAAAATCTATTAATGAATACATCTCTTATAGCAGAAGTGTGTTTGATGAATCACAGAAATTGTTTAAAGATTTTTCTCCCTATGAAAAAGAAATAAAAAAATCGTTACAATTTGTAAAATATTATTATCCTAAATATAAAATTCCTACAAAGGTTATCACATATATTGGCCCTGCCGACGGCTATGGCGATATTTTAGATGAAGATATTTTTATTGTAGGGTTGCATGCGCACCTAGGCAAAGATTTCCCGTTATACAAAACAAGTATGGTGCAAGAGACATACCCCGATTATGTAACGGCACGTTTTGCGCCAGATTATATTGCTGTAAATTGTATGAAAAATATTGTAAATGATATGTATCCCGAAAAAACAGATGATAAAAGATTGCTCATACAAATGGTTGAAAATGGAAAGCGTTTATTCCTGCTAAGTAAATTTTTACCTGAAACAGCAGAGTATAAATTGATAGGTTATACAGAAGCGCAAATGAAAGATTGTTATAAAAATGAACCAGCTATCTGGAGCTTATTTGTGCAAAATAATTATTTACAAATGGCCGATAATAATTTGATAAAAAATTACGTAAGCGAAGGCCCAAAAACACAAGAACTCGGTGAAAAAGCACCTGGCAATATTGGCTCATTTGCAGGCTGGCAAATTGTAAAAAAATATG
>JAYSOC010000495.1:0-3094 GCA_043723285.1 Ferruginibacter sp.
GAGTCAGTTGGGTAAAAATGTGGTTTCAATGTTACCCATTCTTTTCCGTACATAAACGACTTGTCGTAATCAAAACGTACATCTAGTTTGGTATGCACGAGTTCGTTTGTTTTGGGATAACTCTCTCTCAATATCTTTTTCCAAGATGTGTCCTGTGGTTCTTCTCCTGCCTGCGCAAAAATGGTAGCTGGTAAAGCAGCAATACAAATCATTATCAAAATTCGTTTCATGTGTATTTTTTTTTGTAAAAGTAAAGGCTCAAATGCTAAATAATTCATATTTTTTTATAAATGGTAAATGATTCTAAATCTTTAATTTTGTGCATACACTATTACCATGAAAAAATTCTTACAACTGGCTTTAGTTTTATTTATCTCTTTTGCTGCCAATGCACAGCAAAACTATTTCGTATATGTACAAACCGACAATAAGCAACCTTTTTTTATAAAATTAAACGAAAAAATTATAAGTTCTTCTGCTGCTGGGTATTTAGTTATACCAAAATTAACTACAGGCAATTATCAACTCATGGTTGGTTTTCCAAAAGATCAGTGGGCGCATCAAATTTTTAATATTGCCATTGGCACAAACGATGCAGGTTATTTATTAAAAAATTTTGGAGAAAAAGGTTGGGGATTGTACAATATACAAACCATGGAAATTTCTATGAATGGAGCACCTGCATCTTCTAATACAAAAACAACATCAGAAACCGATGATGTATTTGCAGCTACATTGTCTGGAGCAGCAAACACCAACCTCTCATTGCCAAAAGAAAATATACCAGCTCCTTTAAAAGAAACACCTGCACCGAAAATAGAAACTAGTCCCACACCAATAAAAACTCCTACAAAAAGTATAATAAAAAAATTAAAAACGATAAAAGATGACAATGGAAAGACTGTTGTTTATACCGATAAACACGATAACAATATAGATACAATAAGCATATTTATTCCTGCCGAAAATAAAACTATTGATAAATCAAATGAAGATATTGAAACAGTAAAAACAGCTCCAATAAAAGATAAAAAATTTCTAGATATAGAAATGGCGAATCCTAATGCAAATACAGAAGAAAAAAAAGAGGCAATACAAAAAGAAGAACCCGTTTCGACCCATTTTGTAGAGCATAAAGCAAAAAAAGAAGAACTAGTGTCCGCATCTATTGTAGAACCTGAAATTAAAAAAGAAGAACCAGTTTCTGCACCAATTGTAGAGCCAATAACTAAAAAAGAAGAGTCAGTAGTAGAAACAGTAGTAGAACCAATAGTAAAAACAGAAAAATCTAAACTTACTTTCAATTCCGATTGCAAAGCCAATGCAACCGAAGACGATTTCTTAAAAGCTAGAAGAAAAATGGTAGCTGAAGATAACGACGATGACATGGTGGACGCAGTAAAAAAAATGTTTAAACTAAAATGTTTTACAGTAGAGCAAATAAAAAATTTAAGTGCACTCCTATTAAATGATGCTGGCAAGTACAAACTTTTCGACGCCGCTTATCCTTTCACCAGCGATACACAAAATTTTGCGAACTTACAAATCCTACTAAAAGATGAATATTTTATAACAAGGTTCAAAGCCATGATACGTAACTAACCCATGGCAAGATATTTTATAGAAGTAGCATACAAAGGCACGGCCTACGCAGGTTTTCAAATACAGCAAAATGCCAATACCATACAGGCAGAAGTAGAAAAGGCTTTACATATATATTACAGGCAAGTATTTGAGCTTACAGGTTCCTCCCGTACCGATGCTGGCGTACATGCGCAGCAAAATTATTTTCATTTCGATACCGAATTAATAATTCATGAGCACGTAGCCGAAAAAGCCATCTATCACCTCAATGCCATTTTACCAATAGATATAGTGGTGAAAAGTTTAAAGCAAGTTGCAGAAAATGCCCATTGCCGTTTCGATGCACTCAGCCGCAGTTATGAGTATAGCATAATTCAAATAAAAAATCCTTTTGCAATCGATAACGCATACCATTTCCCCTATTCGCTAAATATTACAGCATTAAACACCGCTGCAGCTTTATTGTTAACCTATTCAAACTTTCAAAGTTTCTCCAAAAAAAATACCCAAGTATTTACGTATGATTGCACACTTAGCAAAAGTATTTGGATACAGCAAAACGATTTAATCCAATATCATGTAACTGGCAATCGTTTCTTAAGAGGCATGGTTAGAGGGTTGGTAGGCACTATGCTCCATGTAGGTCGTGATAAATATTCTCTCGAAAAATTTAAAAGTATTATCGAAAATAAAAATAATGCAGATGTTGATTTTTCAGCACCTGCAAAAGGACTTGTTTTAAAAGAAGTTGCTTTTAATAGTTTATAATCTTATCAATTTTGCGTTAAAATTTCTCTTAATTTTTTTTACCTATTATTTATTTGGGGCTGTTAGCTGCAAATCTTTATTGAACATTTGATGCGGCTATACGTTACAATCTTTTTTGTCAAAGGCACAAAAAAGGATTTCCACTTCTATCCGCCAGCCCTTCATCAGTAAAACATCTATCAACAACCATACATTATTATGTACATCATTCAAATTGGAAGCATAAATAACAATGTGTATAATGAAGTGTAAATTATTTTATCTTCTAAAACCCAATATTCATAAGCATTACAAGCCATTCTGTTTTTTATTTTACGATAATTAATAAAAATTTTTTGTCATCCGTTTATATAGGTCTATATTTGCACCCCGAACAAAAAAAGCAAAGGCTTTTGAGAAAAGAAAACAAAAAAAAAGAATAGTAATTCGGAATATAATTTTGGCAATTAAAAAATAAGTTTTTACTTTTGCAGCCCGCTTGAAAAAGCGATGTATAAGAAAGTAGATTATAAGTTCTTTGAAAGATTGGAAATAACAGCAAAAGACGCAAGTTTTTTAAAATAGTAGTGTTAGCAAAACTAATACAACAAGAATACAGATTATATAATTTCTTTTGAGAAATTACAAGTCGAGTTCAAACAAAACATTTACAATGGAGAGTTTGATCCTGGCTCAGGATGAACGCTAGCGGCAGGCTTAATACATGCAAGTCGAGGGGCAGCACGGGGGCAACCCTGGTGGC
>JAYSOC010000496.1:0-7729 GCA_043723285.1 Ferruginibacter sp.
ACACCATGATTTTTAACTGCTACAAAACCTACTTCTTCGTATGCTTTACCAAGCTTTTGTACAAAATCATTTTTACGAATAATATCGCCACTTAAAAAATCTGCTAAATCAACTGAAGGAATGGACATTTTTTATTTAATAATTTGATAGTGAATAATTAATAATTTTAAATAAAATAAAGATAATTATAAAAATAGAAAAGAATTTTATAAATTTAAAGCAGCGCTAATTTCCAACATTTTATCCATTGGTTTCTTAGCTGCTAGTCTTAATTCTTCATTCATCATTACTTCTGGTAATTCATATTTCATACATAAATACAATTTTTCTAAAGTGTTTAATTTCATGTACGGACAATCGTTGCATGCACATGCATTGTTTGGTGGCGCAGGTATAAATGTTTTTGTAGGATTATCTTTTTGCATTTGATGCAGAATTCCAGCTTCGGTTACCACAATAAATTCTTGCGCATCACTTTTGGAAGCGTATTTTAAAATACCGCTAGTACTTCCAATATAATCTGCCAAAGCTAATACAGGCGCTTCACATTCTGGATGTGCCAATACTTTCGCATTGGGATGACGCACTTTTAGTTTGGTAATTTTTTCCATACTAAACATTTCATGCACCATACAAGCACCGTTCCATAAAACCATATTTCGGCCTGTTTGTTTGTTTATCCATGCTCCAAGGTTTTTATCTGGCGCAAAAATAATCTTTTGTTCTACAGGTAAACTTTCTACAATAGCTTGTGCATTGCTGCTTGTGCAAATAATATCGCTAAGTGCTTTCATACCGGCACTACAGTTTATGTAAGTTATTACAATATGATCTGGATGTTTATCCTTAAAAGCTTTGAATAGTAATGGCGGTGCACTATCACTCAAACTGCAACCAGCATTTAAATCGGGTAATAAAACTTTCTTTTGTGGATTTAAAATTTTTGCCGTTTCCGCCATAAAGTGTACACCTGCAAATACTATAATTTCGGCATTGGTACTTTGCGCCTTTTGCGCAAGGGCTAAACTATCTCCAATAAAATCTGCCACGTCTTGTATATCTGGCTCCTGATAATAATGCGCTAGTATAGTTGCGTTCTTTTCTTTTTTAAGTTTTTCTATTTCTGCAAAAAGATCAAGGGTCGGGTCTACTTCCAAATCGAGAAAACCTTTTTTTGAAATTATTTTTTCAAAATCAAAATGTGTGTTAATATCTACCATAATATGTATTAATACTTATTATTTATATATCCCTTATTACTATTAGGGCTGTTAATTAGTGTAAAAGTCGTTTTTAAAAACCGTAGGAAAATCCAATTAGTTGTTTTATGCACAGTAATTCACACAAAACTAACAATATTTTAAAACCAACAATAATCTATTTGATACTCAATTTTAGCATTTATTATTTATCATTACCCACATAGGTTAATAAAAATTACCGTGGAAAATAAAACGATGCTTTTTTTTAAAAAACATGTTAACGGAATGCTTGTAAAATGAAAGTAAAATTAACATTTATCCAAAAAAGGTAAAAAGGGTGTTACTTATTCCCACTCTCTCCCAAAAACAAACAAGTAAAAAGTAGGCTTATCCACCAAAAAACATGGTTATTGACTTTTGATGTTAATAAAGTCGTTTTATCCACAAAAATCGCCTGCTGACGCAGATAAAACATCCAAGAAAACCGCTTTTTTATTTTCCACGGTTTAAAATTAAGAAAATAACCGGTTTTGTATATTGGCGTGTAAAAAATGAGTTTTATCCACAATTTGTTAATACTTATTAATTCCCTATTTTTGCCGCCTAAAATTAACTTAAAGAAATGCAGATTATTCAGAGTATTAAAGACAGAGGTGGCGTAATTATGGCAATATTTATTGCAATAGCCCTTATTAGTTTTATTTTGATGGATTCAAAATCCGGTAACAATAAACCTACAAGTTATACCATAGGAAAAGTAAATGGTAATACTATTGAGATGAATGATTTTAATAAACGTGTAAAAACGGAAGAAAATAAACAAGCTCAGCAAAGAAATGGTCAGCAACCAACAGGTGCAGATGTATTAAGAATTAGAGACCAAGTGTGGAATCAGATTGTTGCAGAAAATGTATTTTATGCAACAGCCGATAAATTGGGTATTAATCTTACCTCAAAAGAATTATCATCTATATTATTAAGCAACGATCCTGCAAATCCTTTTATGCAAGAAAGAAGCTTAATGACGCCAGAAGGAAAATTGGATGTAGCAAAAGCATCGGAAGCCATTGCTAATATTAAAAAATTTAAAGGAGAGCAAAGAGATAATATTGATGCACAAATAATAGAGCCATTAAAATTGAGCACCGCTGCTGCAAAGTATGGTGCTATGATGAGCGCTGCTGCATATTACCCAACATGGATGCAAGAAAAAGATGCGGCAGACGAAAAAAACTTTGCTAACATTTCATATGTAGCTGTTCCGTTCAACGAAATATCGGATAGTGCTGTTACGGTAAAAGATGAAGAAATTAATATTTATGTAGCAAAACATAAAACACAGTTTAAGCAAGAGGCTGGTAGAACAATTTCTTATGTAACCTTTAGCCAAAATCCTTCGGCTAGTGACAGCGCAAACGCTAAAAAAATAGTAGAAGATTTAAAAGCAGGTTTTGCTGCAGATACAAGTGCAAGTGGTTTTGTGGCTCGCAATTCATCGGCTGTTGATTTTGTAGATGATTATTTACCATTATCAAAAATACAATCTAATGTAAAAGATAGCATGGTAAAATTTGGTAATAATGTAGTAAGTGGCCCATTTATAGATGGAGAAAATTATAGCATCGCAAAAGTATTAGGATCTAAGCAAATGCCCGATAGTGTAAAAGCTCGTCATATACTTATTGGAACAAGAGACCCACAATCAGGAGCAGAACTTATGGCAGATTCTATAGCAAGTAAATTAGCAGATAGTGTTTTAGCCGCTGTAAAAAGCGGTGCTGATTTTGCAGCATTAGCTACAAAATATTCTACAGACCAAGGCAGTAAAGTAAAAGGAGGAGATTTAGGAACTTTTGCTTATGGTCAAATGGTACCAGAGTTTAATACTTATGCTTTCACTAAACCTGTAGGAGAAAAAGGAAAAGTAAAAACACAATTTGGTTACCATATTATAGAAGTAACAAAACAAGGTAATTTTAAACCAGCATATAAAATTGCTATTATAGCAAAACCAATTTTGCCAAGCGATGAAACAATAAACAAAGCAAGTATTGCTGCTACAAAAGCTGCGGCCAATAAAGGCTCTAAAGAATTGGCAGATTATGCTTCTAAAAACGGTTTAAAAATTATTGATTTACCAACAACATTAAAAGAAAATGATTTTAGTGTAGGGCAAATGCAAGATGCTCGTTCTTTAGTAAAATGGGCTTTTGAAGCAAAGAAAGGTGCGGTGAGCGATCCAATTGTAATTGGCGATGATTTTGTGGTAGCTACAGTAAATAAAACTTTTGAAGAAGGCACACAAGATGCAGCTACAGCAAGACCAATGGCAGAAGCGGCAGTAAGAAATCAAAAGAAAGGCGAAATGATTGTTGCAAAAATGGGCGCTACAATGGAAACCGCAGCAGCGGCTTATAATAAACAAATTCAAACAGCGGGTGCTGATTCATCAATAACATTGAGTGCTACTATAATAAACGGAATAGGACCTGAGCCTAAAGTAATTGGCGTAGCATTTAATAAAGAAACTTTGACAAAAGCAACCGCTCCAATTGTTGGTGCAAGTGGGGTGTATGTAATAAAAACTACTGCAGTTTTGCCAAAAGCAGAAGCTACAGCAGAAAAGAAAGCTGCACAAGCTACTGCTAAACTTGGTGCCATTCGTCAGCAAGGTGGCAATTGGTTTGAAGCATTGAGAAAACAAGCAGATATAAAAGATGAAAGAAGTAAATTCTTCTAAAATAATATAATAACAAATATAAATGCCGATTGATTTAAACCAATCGGCATTTTCTTTTATCGGTTTTCGCAAATAAGGCTGCGTAATAATTTAAAGGAATAAACTATTTTTGCAACAGAAAAATTTTGTACTATGATAAAGACAGGTAACCCAGTAATAAGTATTTATACCGAAATGACGCCCAATCCAGAAACGATGAAGTTTGTGGCCAATAAATTATTATACCCTGGCAAGAGTATCGATTTCCCTGATGAAGCAAGTGCAAAACCGTCTTTATTGGCGCAGGAATTGTTTACATTTCCGTTTATAAAATCGGTTTTTATAGCAAGCAATTTTGTAACACTTACCAAAACTGTTGATACTGCTGATTGGCAAGATGTAATACCTGCGGTAAAACAATTTTTAAAAGAATATTTGGAAGAAGGAAAACCAGTGGTGAATGAAGAAGATGTGGCGGCAATGAAAGTAGAAAGTACAAACGAAGTAAGTGCCGATGATGATGATGTGGTAAAACGCATAAAAGAATTATTGGAAAATTATGTAAAGCCTGCGGTAGAAATGGATGGGGGGGCAATACAATTTAAAAGTTACGAAGATGGAAAAGTGAGCTTGATGATGCAAGGTAGTTGTAGCGGTTGCCCAAGTAGTATGATAACATTAAAAGCAGGAATAGAAGGAATGATGAAACGTATGATACCCGAGGTGAAGGAAGTGGTGGCGGAGAGTGAGTAAGCCTCCCCAAACCCCTCCACAGGAGGGGCTTAAAGATTTATAAATAATTTGAGCATCGATTTTATCGGTGCTTATTTATTTTATAGCATAAAAAAATTATCTTAGTAAAAAATAAAAATGAAATACAAATTGATATTTATAATTTCTTTGTTTTCGCTTTATGCCAATGCACAATTAACCGATAGAGAAATTCATAACCTAAAAGTCGGAAGGGTAAAACCCGATACAAGTTATATTTATCATTTACCTTTTGCAAATGGAAACAAGTATTTTTTGATACAAGCGTACAACAGCAAATTTAGCCACGCAAACGAATTGAGTTTAGATTTTAAAATGAAGAAGGGAAGTAAAATTTGTGCAGCAAGAGAAGGTATTGTAACTGCTACAAAAGAAGATAGCGATGTTGGTGGATTGAAAGATGAATTTTACAATGAAGGAAATCATATCATAATTACTCACAACGATGGAAGCGTAGCGATGTATTGGCATTTGCAAAAAGATGCTGTATTGGTAAATGTGGGTGATACGATTACAAAAGGACAATTGATTGGATACAGCGGCAACACCGGATACACAGCATTTCCGCATTTGCATTTTCAAGTACAAAATAAAAATGGTGGAGATATAGCTACAAGATTTATAACAAAGAAAGGGGTTATGTATTTGCGACCAGGAAAATATCATAAAGCTGTAGCGGATTAACGTAATAGAGGTGACACCTTTTTTAATGTTTTTTAATAATCAAAATCCTGTAATGAAAGGTGTCACCTCTTGCGATAATTAAAAAAAATTATTTTCTGTGCCCCCAAGCCCACCACATTAATACAAACTGAAAAGGAAACAAACGAACCCATGCTGCCCATTCAGGAATACAAATGGCTTCGCTCATACAACCGTGCATTTGTATCATGTATATATGTGCGGGTATGTAAGCGATAAGCGTAGCAATAATTAAATACGAACCCAATTTTCTTGTAGCTGGGAAAATAAGCAAAACTGCAGCTACAACTTCTACAACACCCGCCAAAATATTTATTAAAGTAGGATTAGGAAAGTATGGCGGAATTAATGGATAATAAAAACCCTTGTGTACAAAATGATTTATACCAGCAGCGGCATATAAAATAATGAGTAATACAAAACTTATTTTCTTTATCATTTTTGTAAAAGTTGTTATTCTTTTTATAAGTTGGCTACAGAAAAGGTAAGTATTTTTTTCTAATTATCTTCGGCGTAAATAATATTAAAGAAAAATTATTAAAATACAACAACATTTGAATTTACAAGAAATAGTTCAGCAATTTATTACAGACATGGGTAATACAACTTGGTACGAATACCTTGCTGTATTTGCGGGTATTGTAAGTGTGTGGTATAGCAGAAAAGAAAACATTTTGGTTTATCCAACAGGATTATTAAATACCATTATTTATATTTATTTAAGTTTTAAGGGTGGACTATTGGGCGAAGCCACCGTAAATTTTTATTACACTATAATGAGTATTGTGGGTTGGTACATGTGGACTAAAAAAGATACTACCCATGAGACGGTTTTGCATATCTCAACTTCTACAAAGAAGGAATGGGTGTATCAATTATTATTTTTTGTTATTTTTTACACCGTAATTTTTTATGCGCTTACATATTTTAAAACCATGTTTTTTGATGGTGTAATTCCGTGGGCAGATGCATTTGCAAGCGCCACCGCATTTACGGGCATGTGGCTTATGACAAAAAAGAAAGTAGAAAGTTGGTATTGGTGGATAGCTACAAACATTGCATCTATTCCGCTATACTTTGTAAAACATTATGTATTTACAAGTGTATATTATATAGTGCTTTTAATAATGGCAGTATTTGGTTTAGTAGCCTGGTTAAAAAAAGCAAAAGAACAAAAAACAATTATTCAATAAAAAAGAAAAATAAATCATGTCTTACTGTAGTGCACTTGCAAATATGAAACCTGCAGATTTAGCAGTACATAAAAACTACCACGATAATTTTTATGGGTTTGTTATACATGATGATGATGAATTGTTTTGCAGATTGATATTAGAAATAAACCAAGCAGGACTGAGTTGGAATACCATTTTACACAAAGAACAAAATTTTAGAAAAGCATATAGCAATTTTAAAATAAAAAAAGTAGCAGCATATAAAGAAAAAGATATTGAGCGATTATTGAATGATGCGGGCATCATTCGAAATAAACTTAAAATAAACGCTGCAATATATAATGCAAATGTTATTTTGGAGTTACAAAAGCAACACGGTTCTTTTAAAAAATGGATAAATTTTCATCACCCAAAAGAAAAAGCAGAATGGGTAAAATTATTTAAAACTACATTTAAATTTACTGGCGGCGAAATTGTTGGTGAATTTTTGATGAGTTGTGGTTATCTTGCAGGCGCACACGACCAAAACTGCCCTATTTACAAAAAATTACAGAAACAAAACCCTGTTTAGAAATTGACAACTCAAATAAAAAAAATTGTAATAGTAGGGCCAGAGAGCACAGGAAAAAGTACGCTTAGTGAGAACCTTGCCAACCACTTTAAAACCGAATGGGTTCGAGAATACGCTAGAGAATATCTGGATAAAAATGGAACCGATTATACGTTCGAAAATTTATACGATATAGCACGAGGCCAATTAGCAGGCGAAGATGCAACGCTTAAAAAACTACAAAAAAAAATTTCTTTAGAAAAAACGGTTCCATTAATTATAGATACAGATATGTATGTGATAAAAGTGTGGAGCGAATTTGTGTTTAATAAATGCGACAATAGGATACTTACAGAAATTGCCACAAGAGAATACGATGGTTATATTTTGTGTAATACAGATGTGCCTTGGGTAAAAGATAACCTTAGAGAATACCCCGATTTAATTACAAGAGAAAAACTATTTACTTATTATAAAGAAGAGTTGAGCGAACAAAAATTGCCTTGGTTAATTGTAAAAGGTAATTACGAAGAACGTACACAGCAAGCAATAGATTTTGTAAAAACTTTTTTGAACTATTGATAGCTAGTAATCTGTAAAAATAATAATG
>JAYSOC010000497.1:0-3091 GCA_043723285.1 Ferruginibacter sp.
TTGCCCAATGTTTTTATTAATCCTGCATTACCGCCCGCCATCATTACAGGATGTGTATTTTTCATGGTCATAAAGGCTGATAACAATACAAGCAATAAACTACCACCCGATATTACCGCAATAAATTGCATGCGTTGGTTTTTTGCAGGTTCGCTTTCAGCATTCAAATTCATAAGCATTACCACAAATAAAAATAATACCATAATAGCACCAGCATAAACAATGATATTTACGATGGCCAAAAATTGTGCGTTTAATAATATATAATGCCCCGAAATAGCAAAGAATACTACGATGAGCCACAAAATACTGTTTACAGGACTTTTGCTTGTAATCATCATAATAGCGCTACCTACCGCCATTAGCGATAATAAAATAAATGAAATTAACATTGTATGACCCATTGCTATTGTGCTATTAATTTACGTTTTCTCTTTTTACTCTATTGCCCGCTGCTGCTTCGTACGCTGCTTTATCTGTAATAGGATTAGGTATTAGTAAATCTTCTTTATTATAAATAAATTGTTTTCTCTGATAATCTGCTGGTGTAAATGTTTCGCTTAAATATATGGCGTCTTTTGGACAAGCTTCTTCGCACAAACCACAAAATATACAACGCAACATATTTATTTCATACTTTGCTGCATATTTTTCTTCTCTGTATAAATGCTCTTCGCCGGGTTGTCTTTCTGCTGCTTCCATGGTAATAGCTTCGGCAGGGCAAGCCACTGCACACAAGCCACAAGCCGTGCAGTTTTCACGCCCTTCCTCATCTCTATTTAATATTTGCATACCTCTAAACACGGGGCTAAAAGCTCTTTTTTGTTCAGGGTAATGTATGGTAGGGTTACGTGTAAATATATGCCTGAACGTAATGAACATACCTTTTATAATGGCAGGCAAATACAGTTTTTCCATAAAGCTCATTGGCTTACGGCTTACACTTGCTGCTCTGTTTGTTAATGATTGCATTTTATAATTCAATTTTTATTTGCTCAATTATGTATGAGCAATAATTTTTTATTTTTTCGAAATCGATTTCTTTTTTTACAGAAGCCCACACAAGCGGCCATTGTATTTTAAAGTATTCGTGAATATAGAAATTTCTAGCCCTTATCATTTGCTGCCATTCTATTTCACTATAAGATCTTTTTGTTTCAGCACTTATTTGTGTAGCCGCTTCACCAATAATTTCTAGAGATTTCATAACCGCTAATTTTAATACCTCATCTCTATAAAAATAATCTTCTTCAATATTAGTATGTTTAACAATAAAATTACATTGTTCAATAATATCTAATAGCCTATCTAAATCTCTAATTTTCCCTTTCATAAATAATCTTCTTTTGCTTATTTACAAATTGAGTAAAATATCTATCAGGTCTTAAAGCTCCAATTGGCACAACATCTATTTTCTTTTTCATCAATTCTTTTAAAGCATCCATTTGCATGTCAAACTTTAAAAACAAAAAATCTTCTGTTGGTTCTATCAACAAGTCTATATCACTTTCCTCAGTTGCATCGCCATCAGCATAAGAGCCAAATAGATACACTTTCTTTACAGGCTTATCCTGAAAGAAGGTATTGATTTGTGCTAATTGTTGCTGACTTAAATGCAATTTTATTTCTATTTTAATTATCGCAAAAATAACGGTTTAATGTGCTTTTTACGAATGTTTAATTTTATTATTTTATTTCAATTTTAGAGTCTCCGATTCGATCTTCTAGTCAATCTACTAATTGGTAAAAGCTGAATAAAGATTTTCTGTTCAACGGCTGCGGGATAGAAGCGGAAATCCTTTTTTGTGAGAAACGAACAAAAAAGATTGCAGCGAATAGCCCGAACAAATGTTGAAAGGAGATTTTTTTTACAGCCCCAAAGCCACCTAAATCCCCCGAAGGGGTACTTGGAAGTCCCAAATACTTTAAAGACTTTTCACTTTATCGAACTTCCAACTTTGAACCTTCAACTTTGAACCTTCTTCCACTCACCACAGGTGAGCGGCTACCACCAAAACAAATGATTCGCCTTTGCTAAAATCATAAAACCTGTTGCTAGCATATTAAATAATGCAAGCGGTATTAATATTCTCCATCCTAAATGCATGAGTTGGTCGTAGCGAAAACGTGGAATTGTCCAACGCACCCACATAAACACAAAAATGAAAATTACAATTTTTATAAGTAATGCTCCTATGCCTATTAATGCAAGCAAATTGCCCATATCTGCTACGTGTGCGGCTTCATTAAAAAATGGTACATCATAGCCACCAAAATACAATGTAGCCATTACTGCACTACTAATAAACATGTTTATATATTCTGCAAAAAGATAGAACCCCAATTTCATAGATGAATATTCGGTGTGATAACCACCGATTAATTCACTCTCTGCCTCTGCCAAATCGAAGGGTGTACGATTACACTCTGCAAAGGCACAAATAATAAAAATTAAAAAACCAAGCGGTTGATAAATAATATTCCAATGCCCTGCTTGTTGTTGTAGCACCATTTCTTTTAAGCTTAATGTGCCTGTAAGAAATAGCAACGCAATAAGCGAAATACCCATGGCTAATTCGTAACTTATAATTTGTGATGCAGCACGCAAACCACCCATGAGTGCGAACTTATTATTGCTTGCCCAACTTCCAATCATAATACCATACACACCCAAACTCACTACACCAAACACATACAATATTCCAATATTTACATCTGCAATTTGTAAGGAAATATCTCTATCAAATAAATGCACTTTATCTCCCCAAGGTATAACGGCACTGGTCATTATGGCTGTCATCATGGCCAATGCAGGCCCCATTACAAACAATAGTTTGGAAGAAAAATTTGGAATAATTTCTTCCTTAAAAAAAAGTTTCATCCCATCGGCCAATGGTTGTAAGATGCCGAATGGTCCTGCACGATTTGGTCCTGGCCTATCTTGTAACCAACCAGCTACTTTACGCTCTGCAAATGTGGTGTACATGGCTATTACAAGGCTACCCATTACTACAATTGTGATGAGTACGAGTTTTTCTATGATGGTAAAAAGTTCTATTGATAGGAACATATATTAAAGTACAATTTTTTC
>JAYSOC010000498.1:0-3088 GCA_043723285.1 Ferruginibacter sp.
ATTACTGGACCAGAGTTTACTGTTTTTATTGTTGGTAATTATTGGGATAAAGAAAATGCAATTGTTTACACGCCGGTAGAAAGAGTGTTTCATAAATCATTGCCAAAGCAAGAGCAATTTTTATCGTTTGATAGATTGTGGGAGCTTTATGAAGAAGAAACTGCTATGCCAAATAATGAAAATTTTTTTGAATACCAATTGCCCCGTGTTGCATTGCATGCTTCAATAAAAGAACTTGCTTGGAATGCTTATGCGGCTTGCAAAGGCAATAGTTATACAAGGGTAGATTTGCGTATGAACGAAAAAACCAATAAACTTTTTGTATTGGAAGTAAATGCACAGTGCGGTTTAAGCGAAGATGAAAATTATACATCTATTGGTGCAATTATAAAAGCAAGTAATACAACATTTGCAGATGTGATTTCGCAGATATTATTGCGTACAATTAATTAAAAAAAAAGAAAATGAAAGTTTGTGTGTTGCTGCCAGATTATAGTACAAGTGCTGTCGATTATCAGCATTACGACCCCGCAAGAAACCTAAAACCACTTTTGCCAGATGATGAAGTAACCACCATATTCTTAAATAAATTAACAACCTACAAACAATTAAAAGAAGCTAGCACAAAAGGCTACGATATTTTTGTAAATTTGTGCGAAGGTTATTTAGAATGGGAAGTACCAAGTATAGATGTTATTTATACATTGGAGTTATTAAATCTTCCCTTTACCGGGCCTACAACTTTTTTATATGATCCTCCAAAAGATTTAATGAAGTACGTGGCGTTTTGTGCCGATGTAGCCACGCCTTTATTTTTCTTGTATAAAAAAAATGATGCGCAAATATTGTTGCCCAACAACATGAATTTTCCATTATTTGTAAAACCTGCAAAAGCGGGCGATAGCCTAGGTGTAGATGAGCATTCGCTTGTACATACACAGAAGCAGTTACAACAAAAAATACATGCGTTGCAAGATGAATACAACGATATTTTAATTGAAGAATATATTGATGGAAGAGAATTTACAGTATTAGTATTAGCCAATGCAAATAATACCTGCACAGCATTGCAGCCAGTGGAATATATTTTTCCTGAAGGGCGACAATTTAAAACATATGCATTAAAAACATCGGAGTTACATTTAGATGCAAATATGCCAGTAAAAGATGCAACATTAAATGATGATTTAAAACTTGCTGCAGAAAATATTTTTATAGCATTTAATGGAAAAGGATATGCAAGGTTAGATTTTAGAATGAATGCAAATGGCGAGATTTATTTTTTAGAAATTAATTTTACCTGCTCCGTTTTTTATAGCGATGGATACGAAGGTAGTGCAGATTATATTTTGAAATATGATGGTATTGGACAACAAAATTTTTTGCAACAAATAATTGGAGAAGGTATAGTAAGACATCAAGCAAAGCAAAAAAAATATTCTGTAAAAGGTAATGCGATTGATGGCTATGGTATTTATGCTACACGAAATATAATGTTAGGCGAAGTTATTTTTAAAGGAGAAGAAATGGCACAACGTATTGTTACAAAAAAATATGTGGATGAACATTGGAACGAAAAACAAAAAAACGATTTTGCCAGATATGCTTATCCAGTAAGTAATGCAGTTTACATTTTATGGAGCAATAACCCCGAAGATTGGGCGCCGCAAAACCATAGTTGCCAAGCAAATTCTCAATATGTTGGCTTAAATGTAGTTGCCATTGAAAATATAAAAATGAATGATGAGCTTACCTTAGATTATGCCAGTTATTTAGATGATACTGCCCAATCATTTGAATGTAAATGTGGTAGCAACAATTGTAGAGGCATTATAACTGGTAATAAGGCTAATAGAGTAAAGTAAATTTTTACCTTCGATCCCTTTTTTGTACATTTGTATAACTCCACTACCATTAAACTTCATCAAAAATTATTAGTCTTACGAATAAGTGCTTCTACAAGTATTTATCTATGTTAAAGAATTTATATGCCACAATTAGCTTTTTTAAGGTTGATATTTAAAAAGCATCGTTTACAACTGCTTGTTACTTATGTTTTGTTTTCGTTAGAAATGTTGGGTGCATTACTTACACCATATTTTTTGGGCGAAGCTGTTAATGAATTGATTCATGCTAGTTATAAAGGCCTAATTTTATTGTGTTTGGTCCGCTTTTTATGGATGATAATTGCAGTAATCAGACAACGATACGATACCAGAACCTACTCCGCAATTTATAGTTCAATTGTTACCCGTTTTTTAAGTAAAGTTTATGCAAAGAAAGATGTATCTAAACTTTCTGCACATAGTACATTGGCAAGGGAATTTGTAGATTTTTTAGAGCATGATATTGTGTATGTGTTTGAGGCTTTTTATAATATTGTAGGTTCGCTTATTTTATTGAGTTTTTATGATGGAAGAGTAGTGGGAATTTGTTTGATAATTTTAGTACCAGTAATGGCTATAAGTTATTATTATGGTAAACAAATGAAAAAATTGAACAAGCAAAAAAATGATGAATTAGAATTACAAGTAGATATAATAGATTCAGGAAATATTTTGGCCATAAGAAGGCATTATCAAAAACTAATGCACTGGCAAATTAAAATTTCGGATAAGCAAGCCATCAATTTTGGGATAATGGAAATTTTATCCATCATTGTAATTGCTTTTTCGCTTTTAATAACACAACGTTTTGGTGCAGCAGTTTTAAGTGCAGGTAGCATTATTGGTATTTATAGTTATATAAAAAACTTTGTAACTGGCTTGGATACTATTCCATATACTGTAGATAAATTTTCTAGCCTTAGCGATATTATTCGTAGGATAAATATTGAAGAAAGCGATTTTGATGATGAAGCACAACCAACAAGCAAAATACTTGAGCCTACTTTAGCTAAAATGGTTTAGCTGGTACATTTCACTTTATACATTTCTTAACAAATATTTTTATGGAAATGCTTTTTACATATGTCTTACCATAAATAAGCTTATGATAAAGTATTTTGTACTCACCGCTTTTGAATTTTCATTTTTTGCTTGCAATGGTAATGAGTCTAATCCTCCGCCTTGGTTCGTGTCCCCACGAA